>DATKNH010000040.1 GCA_035541455.1 Syntrophorhabdales bacterium | reverse complement strand
GCAGGGCAGATTTCCTCTTACAGAGGTGGTAGGTTTGCCTCTCGGGTACAAGAGCGCCGTTGCCGCAACGGGGATGACGAATGAGTATCTGAAAAAGTTCAAACCAAAAGAGTTCGACGCTGTGCATGTGATGTGGCTGCAGGCCCACGGTCCCGGCATACTCAATACGACCAAGAAGCCTGTCTACAAGCTAGAAGACTTGAAAGGACTGAAAATAAGGAGTACAGGCACCAGCTCGCGGGTTGCGGCTGCTCTCGGTGCATCACCGGTCGGCATGCCCATGTCCGAAGCCTACGATGCGCTTTCGAGAGGAATTGTCGAGGGCATACTTGCACCGATCGAAGCCATGAAGAGCTGGAAACTGGGAGAGACAGTCAATTACCATACGGAGGATTACGGCGCAGGATATTCGGACTGCCTCTACATCATCATGAACAAGGAAAAATGGGATTCCCTGCCTGCGGATATCAAGCCTATTCTTGATAAACTGAACGCCGAGTGGCTGGAGAGAGACGGAAAAGGTTGGGACGAAGCAGACAAAGAAGGTCGCGAGTTTGTTTTGAAACGGGGAAGCAAGATCATCACCCTCTCGGCAGAAGAGAATGCAAGGTGGGCCGAAAAGGTCAAACCGCTGCTGGAAGAATACGTGAAAAATACCAAGGCCAAGGGGCTGCCCGGTGACGAAGTGCTGAAGTTCTGCCAGGACTACCTGAAGGCAAACCAGAAGTGAAGCTTTACATCCTGTGATTGAAAACCCGGGGGATGCTCTGTCCCCCGGGCAACGACCATCCTGCTATCGAATAGCTGCCCACACGGAACGGATAACCGACGCGCAAGGGTAGTCTTCGGTACTGTTGGTCAGCGAAAGCGTGTCTGAATAATGAAGCCGAAGTGAGGACTTGGCTCAGTCACAATAATCTGCTCTCCGGTCCGCTTTCTAATAACGTACCCGTCAAATATCCTTTCGGGACCGCCCTGTAGATTACCGTACACCTTGACGCTCTCGTGAAGAACGAGATCCAGTTTCTCATGATTCGGCAACTCGGCTCGAACAAAAATTGAGCCGGAATCGTCCGTGAGCGTAAAACCACGTTCATTAAGTTGCGTGATCGTTCCCTGGATCGTCGTCACCGGCGGCAATGCCACATCCTTGATCGGTGTAGTTCCAGCGCACCCACTAACCATCAAAGCGACCACAACGAGCAGAGTCAGAACCGAGGGCTTCATTACGAATTCTCCTGTTGAGTGAGATGTCCAGCTCATGAACGAACCTTACTTTTTCAGCAATGATACGCCTCCACTGGTCAAAAGGCAAACGCAAACTATGTCGGCACGGACGTAAACAATTCCGCTGTGTAAGAATGCGCCCACTCTTTGTGCGGTGTGCGGCTGCACTCTTCAATTCACGGTAACCGCGCAGAGGATCCGGCGCGCAGAGGGAGTTCTGTTATTCTGCCGGGGAATGAGGTAAACTGGGAACGTATGGATGAGCACAGCCACCACCATTCGGGTTCGATAGAAAGAAGAGAGGTTGACAAAAAAGGGTCGGCTGGCAGACAGCTGCACAAAGACTGGCGGACGTAGCTGGTCACCTCAGTCCGGTGCGGCGGCAACGACGCCGTCGAAGCCCTGAACCTTGGACATTTCTCGGGCATCCCGCAGTTGCGCTGAGGCCGCCAGCTTTTCAAGGAGGGAACATGGGCCAGGAAGTGACCCTGTTTGTAGGTGCATTCACAACCCTTCTGGCGGTGATCAATCCGCTCGAGTCCCTTCCCATTTTCCTCGAACTGCTGGAGGGAAAAGACGATAAGGCACACCGCGCAATTGCTTTGCGGGCCTGTCTCTATGCGTCGATCCTCATGTTTTTCTTTCTGCTGTTCGGCAGGCTTGTACTGGAGATCTTCGGCGTGCCCCTCAGTATGGTTCGTATCGTCGGCGGCATAATCCTCACACGCATAGGCTTCAGCCTTTTCATGCCCTCGGCAGGCAGCGGCCTGATGGGCTCCACCCAGAAGGGCGGAAACATTGCGTTCGTTCCTCTCGCCATGCCGCTCATGTTCGGTCCGGGTGTTCTGGCAACGGTCATCGGTTACTCCAGCATGGTGAAACTCTCCGAAGCGGGTATTGCTTCCATGGGAGCGATTGTCGGGGCTATTGCGGCGGCGACGTTCGCCACGTATCTGATACTAGCCTATGCAAAAAGAATCCTGGGGCGGATCGGTCCGCAGGGGATCGACGCAGCAACGCGCATCGTCGGCTTCTTTGTATCCGCAATGGGTGTGGGCCTTATGTTTCACGGACTGGTTGAAGCGGTAAGACAGTATACAGGCACGTCTTAAACACATTATCCTTGCGACAACAGACACTTGAGCTGGCCGCCATGAACGCGAGAAGAAGAAGAGCTGAGGACGGCTACGGCCGAGGGTGTTCTACCGTGACCTCCGCTCATGAAGAAAAACAATCTTAGGCATCGAACAGGTTCTCGCCCTTTTTCCTGGGACTATCGACATCGAGATGAGGCGGTGTTAGGTTAAGGGCGGAATGGTGTTGCGTCACGCAACAGCAAGACCCAAGCGGGCCATGCAGACGCCCAGGGGCCGGGGAATCTTACTCAGGCTGCTCGCGATAGCCGTCGGCATTCTTCTCATCTGTACTGACGCATCGCACCTCTCTGCCGGGCCGCCGTTTCGTACCGGCAAGCTTCTTCTTCTATGCCGCCTATCTCTGGACGTGGGGGCCACCGGACAAAAAGAAGTGACGCAGGATGGCTGCGTATGATCTCAGTCGTGTCACACAGCCGCATGTATGTGGTGGTGCTTCTGATGACGTCAGCCCTGATGACAGCACTCAACGGGTGCCACGCAACAACCAAGCCTGGTGAGGATAAAGTAACGCGCTATGAGCACGAATCACTCGCTCCGTGAAGTGCTTGGCCTTTTTCTGAAACTGGGC
>DATKNH010000039.1 GCA_035541455.1 Syntrophorhabdales bacterium | reverse complement strand
TGATTCCTGAGAAGTAACTCCCCAAAATAATCGTTGTATTCGTTCGTATATAATGCTAGAGTAGTGCATGTATAAACCAACCTCACCCCAACAAAAGCTCTTCGGTGTAGAGACACAGATTTCACCCTCATTGCGCAGCCGTCTGGAGTCTTCGTGGGCTCACCTGTTCCGGCGCGAAGTGCTTCCCATCCTGTTCAGGAAGGAAGATGACTACGCGATGCTCTATGGCGCCACGGGTCGACCCAACTTCAGCGTCGCCCGTCTTTTGGGTCTGTGTCTTCTGCAAGAGTGGAACGACCTGAGCGATCAGGAGGCGTTAGACACCTTCAGCTTCGACATCCGGTGGCGCTATGCCTTGGATGTCGACGAAGAAGTGGACTACCTCTCTCGCCGCTCTCTCGTTGAGTTCCGCCGACGCATGGCCGCCGCCGACCCCGAGATGAAGCTCGTTCGCGCGGTATTCGATTCCATCAGAGATCAAGCCATAGCAAGGCTCGGCCTCTCGGTGAGTAACCAGCGGCTTGATGCCACGCATAGCATCTCCAATATACGCCTGCGCGGCAGAGTAGCCCTATTCACCAACACCCTGAGTCTTTTTCTCAAGAGCCTGGATGAAGAGCCCCTTGCAAGGGTCCCGGAACCAATTCGACAGTGGCATGCACAAGAACCGGAAGGATGGTTCGGATTAGGTCCGGCCGAACAGAAAACGAAAGTGGAAGAACTCGCACACTATGTCTACGATCTCATTCTTCTCTTCGAGCACGATGATGAGATCACCGAGAGTGAACCCTACGAACTGCTAAAACGCCTCTTTGCGGAACAGTGCGACTGTTCCGCTGATGCGCAATCCTCTAGGGTGCAGGTAAAGAAAAAGACCGAAGGACCGACGCTGCAATCTCCCTATGATCCTGATGCATCGGCCGGACATAAAGGTCCCGGCTACAGCTTACATAGTACCGAGACCTGCAACAATGCCAAGAACATGGAGATCATCACCGACTATGAAGTCCACGGCGCTGCTCGGTCTGATATGGGCAAAGCCCTTCCCGTGATCGAACGGCTAGACGCTGCCGGGTGCAAACCTGAGGTACTCTTCGCCGATGGCGGATACCCGTCTGTTCCTTCAGCATTAAAGGTACAGGAACAACGCATTGAATTCATGACGCCGGTGAACCGCAGCAGACTTGCCGACGAGGTCATAGGGAGAGATGCATTGCACTTCACTGCAGACGGCTTAGTGAGCCACTGTCCTATGAGGCACAAGCCTCTCGATCATCGTGTGCTCAGCAACAACACTGCCCGTCACTCTCTCCATGCACTCTTTGACGGCAAACTCTGTCGGGCCTGTACGATGCTCGATCGCTGTCCGGTGCGCGCTCCCAACCATCGCGCCAAAGGATGCCGGGCCCGTGACACGGTGGGAGATTTTCGTCTGGAGATCACGCCAGAGATCCGCCTGCGGGATCATATGTATGCCCTTCAGCAGACAACCGCATGGAAAGACCGCTACAAGATCCGCGCAGGCATTGAGGCAACGCACTCGGAACTGAAACGAGCGCACGGCATCGGCAAGCTTCGCGTGCGTCGAGCTGCAAGAGTATGTTTTGCTGTAGCATGTAAAGTAATCGCCTGCAACATCAAGAGATGGGCCAAGGCCCATTTGCCTCTACACAGCCCCTCATACGGCGCCTTGTCGTTGATCTCTATTCGTTTGAGAATTGTTTACGCTGAATTGATGACGCTACCATCGAGCGCAGACGTTATGTGCTTCAATTGACGTAACGGTTGGGTGGTCGAAAAAAAGGCACTTACTTCTCAGGAATCTTTACTCAGCCCCGTCTCTTTCAATAGCTTGCCGAACGTATCATAATTGTAAGAGACATATTCGGTCATTTCTTTGCTGCTCCGGAAACTCGCCGTCAGTCTGAGCTCCTTGATTCCGTTCGTGAATGCCGGCTGGCGCATGGCCTGGGCAAACGCATCCTCCAGCTTTCTAACGATTTCTTCAGGTGTCGCCTTCGGAGCCATTATCGCTATGAATACCGGGCATGGAAAGTCGTAGCCCAGTTCTTTCAACGTCGGGACCTGTGGATACGCGGCAGCGCGTTTTTCTGAAAGGTAGGCGAGAAGCCTGAGCTCTCCTGAATCGATGAGCGAGTAATTGAAGTCACCCGTCGCAAAGAGCACGTGCCCTCCCAGCACCGCTGCCTGATATTCGGGGCTTGCCTTGAAAGGAATATGTTTGGTCTGGATCTTCTCTTTCTTTGCGACCTGCTCCACGATCAGGTTCGAGATACTGTTTGGAGCATTCGTACCGTAGGTCATCTTGCCCGGGTTATGACGTCCGTATTCCAGCAGATCTTTGAGACTCTTGAACGGTGCGTCTCCCTTCACGACGAAACCCAATTAGCCGCTGTAAAGTAAGGAGCATTATCAAAACCCGGTGTTGATATGGGTATTGGGAATTCTTCCAGGCCGCCGTGCTGAAGAAGAGTTTCGCCCATGTGGATCTCCTCCTGGCAGGGACTCTGCGCAACAAGACGTGGCTTTACGGGATTGATCTGCGCTTCGGTCCAGCGCGCCATGATCTCTTCGGGCTTGCACCCCATGGCGAGGGCATAAATCTGCCGTGAGGCAGCGTGAGCGCCGACGAGCACTGAGCCGTTGTATTTTCTGCCCTTGACGTCAGTCACATTCTGAAAGAGGAAGGGTTTTCGCTCCTTTTCCGGTAATCCTCTGAACTGCCGTCGGACCAACGGCTGGAGTTCCGTGTCCTTGTTTATCTCTCTCTCAATTGTGTAGAGCGTGCCTTGTGCGCGCAGCACTGCGATATATTCCCGCAGATCCTTGTAGTACGCCATGAGACCTCCTCTCTTCATGAGACATTGTATTGCAACACGTTATAAGCCCCCAGAATGGTTGTCAAGTATTTTCCTGGAAGAGTTCGCGGGGAAAAAGCACTTGACAATTCAAGGCCGTTCTTGTACTGATTTAGTCGACGAAGTTATGTACCGGTCAGTATAAGTCTCCCTGGAGGGGCGGCGCAGATTGCGTGCTGATACGTACACGCTTCGCGATCTGTGCACCTCTTTTTGTATGCGTCTTTGTGCGAAGGGCTCGTTGAAGAGAACGAGAGTTTATCAGGGCCGTATGTTGTACACGGTCCAAAAAAGGAGGGGTAAGATGGTAACTCGCAAGTCCGCGGTGTTTGGTTGTTTCACACTGTTTGTCATGCTGTTTTCTTTTTGCCTGTGCTCTCCTGCAAGTGCCCAGGGCTCTAAAGAGCCGATCAGGATCGGCATCGACACAGAAATGACGGGAGTGATGTCTGAGACATCCATGAACGCAAAGCAGGGTTATGACATATACCTGGAGGAAATAGGGTACAAGGTCGCAGGCAGACCCATTAAGATCATTGAGTATGACAACAAGACGGACCCGAAGCTCTCCGTGGAAGTGGCTCAGAAGCTGGTCGAAAAGGATAAGGTGCATATGCTCTGCTTCGGCACCAACAGCGCGGCTGCAATAGCTGTGAGGGGCTACGCTGATAAAGCAAAGGTACCGATGGTGGTAGTCGCAATGGCCGGTACCGAAAGAGTCACGCTTCCTCCCAGCAAATACGTGTTCAGGATCACCTATGCTGACGGACAGATGGAACTGCCGTTGGGCAAGTACGCATCCGAGAAGCTGGGCTACAAGAAGATGGCCTTGATGGCACCTGACTACGCCGGCGGTACGGGAAAGATCTGGGCCTTCCAGCAGGGTTACGAGAAAGCAGGCGGGAAAATAGTGCAGACTATTCTGTGGCCTCTGGGAACCATGGATCTTGCCCCTTATTTCGCGCGCCTGCAGCCTGATGTTGAGGCAATCTTCGTCTTCGAGCCCGGCGATGTATCTATCCAGCGCTTCATCAGTCAGTACTTTGAACTGGGGCTCGACAAAAAGATAAAACTCTGCACCCACTGGACCTTCACGGAGGATTACTTCACCATCCAGACCTTCAAGGACAAGATGATAGGGATGGTGAGCGGGGCACATTATGTCCCCAGCTATGACACGCCGGAGAACAAGCGTCTCACCGACGCCTACTATAAGAAGTATGGCAGGAAGAAGCTGATGAATTCGGATGTCGCAATCGGCTATGAATCGATGAAATTCATCGTTGCCGCTCTTGGGTCTATCAAGGGGAACGTGGAGGACACCGAGGCCTTTCTGAAGGCGATGCATACCACAAAGATAAAAGGTGTGGAGAGCACTTCATTGAGTGTCGACGCCAATGGAAACGTGATCCGTGACTTCTTCATCCGCCAGGTACAGAAGAAGGATGGCGTGGTGAAGAATGTTGTGCTTGACGTGATCCCACAGGTACAGCAACCGCCCGAGGGTTACACGGTGATGCCAGGCAAATAGGAGCATGGCGCGAGGGGGCCTCATGAAAACAATTGTGACGATTTTCAGCCTCGCTTTCATGCTCGCGGTTGTTACACCGTCGGGCTGGGCGAAAGACGAGTATCCCACCAAGCAGATCCAGCTCATCTGCCCCTATGCTGTGGGGGGTATCACTGATCTCAGCGCACGGATACTTGCAGAGAAGATGGGCGAGTATCTGGGCCAACCCGTGATCGTTGTCAACAAGCCCGGAGCCGGAGCAGCTCTGGGCACGGGTTTTGTGGCAGCTTCAAAACCTGACGGCTATACATTTCTCACCACGTGGACAGGCGTGGCTGTTCTTGTTCCTCTCATCACGCCCAACCTGCCCTATAAAATGAGCGACCTCACACCTATCGGAAAAGCACTCAGCGTGGACCAGCTTTTACTGGTCAGCAAGGACGTGCCGGTAAAGAATATTGCCGAGCTGATTGCCTACGCAAAGCAGCATCCGAAAACCTTGTCCGCCGGCACCGCGGGCGTAGGAACGCTCCCCCACCTGGTCGTGGAGCAGCTCAATGCCGTCGGCCAGATAGATATCCAACACATCCCGTACAACTCTGAGCTGCAGGCTGTTACTGCCCTGGCAGGCAACCACGTGCAGGTCAGCGTCTTAACCTTGACCATCAGCGATCCTCATATCCGCTCCAACGCTATCAAGGCTCTTGCAGTGCTCTCCTCCAAGCGTGACCCTGTGTTGCCGCAAGTGCTCACATCGTTGGAGCAGGGCTATCCGGATCTGATGGCGTCGATCTATAACATTCTCTTTGTTCCTGCGAAGACACCCGCGCCTGTCGTGAAGAAACTGGAAGAGGCGCTGGAGAGAACTCTGCGCGACAAGGAGACGCGTGATAAGCTCGAGAAGATGGGCTACAGGATAGACTTCATGAATGGCAAGAATACCCAGGCATTCCTGGAGACTGAAACAAAGAAATGGTCCTCGGTGGTTAAGCACGCAAACATCATCATGAAATGAAACTGCGCTGAGCGTGAATCCCGGTAGCTGTTCTCCGCACGCTTAGGCCCTGCGCGCGCCGCCTTGCTCATTGCTTGAGCCCGCATCAATTGCGAGAAAGGCAGCGAATGCAATGATTGCGGGGGTGTGGCAAGCTCAAGGTCTGTCTCAAAGAGAAGGGGGAAAACAAAATGCCTTACGCTGATTTGAGGGCTTATATCAGGCGGCTGGACGAGGAAGGTCACCTGAAAAAAATAGAGGCGGAGGTCGACTGGAACCTTGAGCTGGGCGCAATCATGCGGCGGGCGAATGATTTGCGAGAACCGGCTCTCCTCTTCGAAAAGATTAAAGGCTATTCATCAGACTGCAGAATCCTTGCAAACCTGGTCGGCGCTGCAAAGCCGAATGTGTTCGGCAGGGTCTGTCTTTCGTTGCAACTTCCGACCGGTACGCCCGCACCTGAGATCATCGAAGAGATCGTCCGCAGGTTTGAGGCCCCTGTAAAGCCGGTTCTTGTGAATACATCTCAAGCTCCTTGTAAGGAGAATATCCTGAAGGGTGAGGAGATCAATGTGCTGAAGTGGCCGGTTCCTCATTTCCGCGGGTACGATGGAGGCCGGTTTATCGGCACGTGGCACACTGATATCACTCGCGACCCCGAAACAGGGTGGGTTAACTGGGGCATGTACAGGCACATGGTCCACGATGGACGCTCGATAGGCTGGCTCGCAAACCCGGGACAGCACGGGCCGGGGCACTACTACCGGAAATACGAAGCAAGAGGAAAACCAATGCCTATGGCAATAGCCATAGGGACAGACCCTGCCTGTGCTTCAGCATCCATGTCTCTTGTGGCCTCTGGTATAAACGAGGTTGACCTTGCCGGAGGCTTAAGAGGAAGCCCCGTTGAACTCGTAAAGTGCGAAACGGTTGATCTTGAAGTGCCGGCAACAGCAGAGATAGTGCTGGAAGGAGAAGTCCTGCCGGGAGAGCGAAGACCGGAGGGCCCTTTCGGAGAGTATGCGGGTTATTTTGCGAGCGACAAAGGAGTGCAGCCTGTATTCAGGATCAACTGCGTAACGCACCGCAATCAGCCCATTCTTCCGGTCTCAACGCCGGGTAAGCCGTTCGACGATACCACGTTTGTCTATTCGTTATACGGGAGTGCGGCCCTGACGATGGAGCTCAGAAAAATGGGATTCCCCTTCAAGTCCGTCTATCTGACGCCGTCGATGATGGCAGTTATCATATCCGCAAGGGAAACCTACCCTGGTTATGTGCACACCCTTTCTTCGGCAATCTGGGGAAGCAAGGTCGGTGTGTACCGGCCGGTTGTTATCGTGGTGGGCGAGGATGTGGATGTGACCAATATGGATGAGGTAATGTGGGCCCTCACCACGAGGGTGCACCCGGTCAGGGATATTCATATAAAGAAGCGCGCTCCCAGCCACGCTCTTTTTCCTTTTCTCTCACCGGAAGAAAGAGCTGCTCATACGGGTGCTGCTGTCTGCTACGACGCGACCTTCCCCTTCGAATGGAAAGAGAATACGCCGAGGATCGCTGATTTTGATCACGCCTGGCCTGAGGAGATACGCAAGCTCGTGGTGTCGCGATGGAAGGAGTATGGATTCTAATGAACGGTGTCACAGAACATTAAGATCAGGTGACGGGAATCCGTGGAACTGCCCGTAGCTTTTGCTCAGATTCTCAATGGAATCGCCTTCGGTATGCTGCTCTTTCTCCTTGCCGCAGGCTTGAGCCTCATGTTCGGTCTGATGGGCATTGTGAATCTCGCCCACGGGGCTTATTTCATGGTGGGAGGCTATGTCGGCCTAACCGTACTTGAAGCGACTGACAGTTTTCTTTTGGGAATCGCGGCCGGTGCTGCAGCCGGAGCCCTCCTCGGGTTTCTCACGGAGCGCTTCTTCATGCGCCGCGTATACGGCTTGCATGGTCACGAGTCAATCCTGCTCACCTTTGCCCTCAGCCTGATTCTCAGCGACTTCTCCCTGTTCCTCTGGACAGGCACGCCGCGCTGGGTCCAGGCGCCACCTTTCCTGGACATGTCGTTCAGAATTCTCGGTAACCCCTATCCTGCATACCGCCTGGCGATCATTGTGATCGGTGCGATTGTTTTTGCAGGCCTCTACTGGTTTCAGGAGCGGACGCTGTGGGGGGCAACCGTACGTGCCGGAGTGGACGACAAAGAAATGGCAACCGGCTTGGGAATCAATATTCCACTCGTCTTCACCATGGTCTTCTGTTTAGGAGCCTTCCTGGCAGGGTTCGGAGGATTTGTGGGATCACCAATCCTGGGATTGCACATCGGTCTCGATATCGAAGTTATCATGCTGGCTCTCGCCGTAGTCATCGTCGGTGGTATAGGCAGCCTGACCGGATGCCTGGTCACCTGCCTCCTGATGGGGTTGAGTGATACCCTGGGTAAGGTGCTGTGGCCGAGCTATGCGTCGCTCACAATCTACCTCGTGGTTGTGATAGTGCTTCTGGTAAAGCCCGAAGGTCTCTTCGGGAAAAGGGGTTAAATGGAGCGAGCGTCGTACGGTTGGAAATCGATCCTTGCCGCTGTCATCTTCGCCGCGATTGTGCTGGCGGTCCCGCTGCTTCCGGACTACGCGGTCACTCTGGCAACCTCCATCGTGATTTACAGTGTCTACGTAACGAGCGCAAACCTCCTCACCGGCTACACAGGGCTCGTCTCGCTGGGCCAGGGCATGTTTTGGGGCTCGGCAGCCTACGTGGTCGCAATCTTGACCACGCGTGGGCTTGTGACAAATGTCTACCTGATCGGGCTCATCTGCCTTGTCACAGTGCTTGTGCTGAGTGCCTTTTTCGGAGCATTAGCGCTCCGGGTGAAACGTCTTTATTTTATGATCGTGACCTTTGCCTTCGGACACGTGGTATGGTGCATAGCCATGTACCCGATGCAGTCCATCACGTACGGGTATGACGGCATAAAGGATATTGCCCGTCCCTCCCTTGCCCCGTCCCTGTCAACGACCAGCAGCGCCGGCTTTTACTACTTTGTCGTCGCTGTCGCTGCCATCTGTTTCTGTGGCATGCGCTTCCTTATCAACTCGCCGTTTGGCCATGCGCTCGTGGGCATAAGGGACAACGAGCACCGCATGACGGCGCTCGGTTACAACACCTTTCTCTACAAGTATATCTCTTACATGCTTTCCGCAGTCTTTTCCGGTGTGGCGGGTGCTCTTTTCGCCTACTTCAATGGCTACGTCAATCCTGCCGAGCTGCACTGGCTTTGGTCCGGAGACGCGTTGATGATCATGTTCATCGGCGGTGTGGGCTCGTTCTGGGGTCCACTGTGGGGTTCGCTCGCGTACACAGGACTGAGATACTGGATCAGCAGCTACACGATGTATTGGTTCGGTATCGAGGGTATTATCTTTATCTGCGTTGTGCTCTTTTTCAGAGGCGGAATCGCCGGTTTTGTTTCCGGTCTGCAGGCGAGGCTCACGTGGCAGAAGCGCTGAAGCTGGATAAGGTCTATAAGAATTTCGGTGCGCTCCAGGTTGCGAGAGATGTCACGTTGAGCATCTCTGCCGTGGAACGGCGCGTGGTCATCATAGGCCCGAACGGCGCCGGAAAGACGACGCTCTTTAACCTCATCAGCGGGGAGCTGCCCGTGTCGGAAGGTGCCGTACATCTCTTCGGACGCGATGTGACCAGGATGCCCTGTTACCGCAGAACGAGGCTTGGCCTGGCCCGTACATTCCAGGTAACAGATCTCTTTCCTTTTTTTACCCTTATGGAGAACCTGCTGCTTGCGCTTCAGGCGCACGACGCTTGCGCCTACCAGATGCTGCGGCCGCTTCGTTCCTATACTCACCTCTATAAAAAGGCTGAAAAGCTCCTGAAGGAAATGAAGCTGTGGGAGAAAAGAGATTTTTCCATCACGGCGTTATCGCATGGTGAGATGCGCCTGGTCGAACTGATGCTGGGTATAGCAGGCGGACCGAAAATTCTGCTCCTGGATGAACCGACCGCCGGGTTGACCCGCTCGGAGGCAGTCTGGCTCGTCAACATGATTCAGCATTTGCTGAAAGACGTTACGCTCCTTATCATCGAACATGATATGCAGATCGCCTTCACACTGGCCGAAAGGATTATCGTTCTCCACCAAGGGGCTATCGTGGCTGACGGCAGGCCGGATGAAATAAGGGGCAATGCGCGCGTAAAGGAAATCTACCTGGGCACCATGGCATGAGCGATATTCTTACTGTCGAAGATATCCATACCTACTACGGGGAAAGCTACGTTCTGCAGGGCCTTTCCTTGAAGGTTGCCTCGTCATCCGTAGTCTCTGTCGTCGGCCGTAATGGTATGGGCAAGACGACCGCGATACGTTCGGTAATGGGGTTCACGCCTGCGCGCCGGGGCAAGATTCTTTTCCGGGGCGAGGAGATCAGGGGACTCACGGCGTTTGAGATAGCCCGAAGGGGACTGGCCTTAGTGCCACAGGGCCGCCGGATATTTCCATCGCTGACAGTCAGGGAGAATCTTGCAATAGCAGCAGGAGAGCGCGGCAGGAAGGGAGCCTGGAACATTGAGCGTGTTCTTTCCCTTTTTCCGGTGCTGGGCAAGAGGCTGTCCAACAAGGGCAATCAATTAAGCGGTGGCGAGCAGCAGATGCTTGCTATCGCGCGGGCCTTGGTTTCCAACCCTGAGCTCATCCTTATGGACGAGCCATCGGAAGGATTAGCGCCCATGGTCATCCAGGAGGTCGGTGGCGTTATAAAACAGCTGAGAAAAGAGGGCGCTTCCATATTGCTGGCCGAGCAGAACCTGCCGCTGGCGATGGACGTCGCCGATTACATGTACGTGATTAACAAGGGCGCGATGGTATTTGAGGGCACTCCTGCAGAACTGCAGGCGAGACCTGAGATAGAGCAGGAATACCTGGCGGTGTGAAGAGTCGAATGAGCAGCGCAAAAATGAATCTCAAGCTCATTCTTATCTTGAGCGCCAGTCATCTTTTCATAGACATCAACGGCTCTGCTCTTCCCGCAATTATGCCCTTCTTCAAGTCGGCGCTCTCCCTTAACTACACACAAATCGGCGCTGTCATCATGGTGTCGAATCTCACCTCATCCATTATTCAGCCTTGTTTTGGCTATTTTTCCGATCGCGTGCAGATCAACTGGCTGTTGCCTCTTTCTGTGGTGTTAACCTATGCCGGTTTTTCCCTGACAGGCATTTCTCCTTCTTACGGCATATTACTGGTTTTTGTCATGCTCAACGGTGTGGGGATAGCTATGTACCATCCTGAGAGCTTCAAGATCACGCATCATTTCACTGGCAGCCGCATGGCGACGGGCATGTCCATGTTTCAGGCAGGAGGAAACTTCGGCATGGCTTTCGGGCCTTTGCTGGTCACATACGCCATGCAAATGGCCGATCTCCGGGGCACGTTGCTCTTTTTTGTGCCGGGAGCAATGATACTCGCGCTGCTGTCATGGTTTAACAGCGAACTGACGATGCCGTTCAAGGCAGGCAAGGTCGCAGAGTCGAAAACGGCAACTGCTCCTTCTGCGCCATCGAAGCATCCCTGGCGATCCATGGGGCTGCTCGTATGCGCCGTGGCGCTGCGCTCCTCGGCACATATGGGCTTGATTACCTTCGCCCCTTTTTACTATATTACAATTTTGAAGGGTGATCCGATCAGCGCCGGGAGACTTGTGTTTGCTTTCCTGATCGGTGGGGCCTTGGGGACTATTGCCGGCGGCCTGGTTGCAGACAGACTCGGCCACAAGCCTTTTGTTTGCCTCTCCCTGATCTGTTCCGTCCCGCTGCTCTTCCTTTTCCTTGAGGCAACCGGCATATGGGTGTTCATCATGCTCTTCTTTGTGGGTTTTGTGCTTATCTCGAGCTTTTCGGTCACGGTGGTCATGGGGCAGACTATTTTGCGGGACCGCCTGGGCATGGCCTCGGGTCTCATGCTCGGTTTTGTGATCGGCATCGGCGGCATAGGCGCGGGACTGCTGGGCTTGGTTGCAGATGCGTGGGGAATACTCACAGTGCTTCGGCTCATCCTGATTATGCCGGCTGTGGGGCTTTTACCGCTCTTGATGGTTTCGTATCCTGCGAGCGGCCGTAATAAGGCGATTGCAGGGCGATAGAATCTTTGCGCGATTGAGGAGGTGTTCTTTATGACACGTGGTCCGGAACTTAAGATAGAGATACCTGAACAACTCAACCTGACCCGTTATTACCTGGAAGATAATGTTGCAGCAGGCAGAGGCGAAAAGATTGCCGTCTACTGTCGTGACGCAACCTATACCTTCAACGATATGTGCAAACTGACGAACCAGGTTGGAAATCTGCTCAAAGAATTCGGCGTGGGTTTCGAGGATCGGGTGCTGCTTATCCTTCAGGACACGCCTGAATGGCTTGCCGGATGGTATGCTGCCATGAAGATAGGGGGGATCGCAACGCATGCGTACACCTATCTTCTGCCGTCAGACTACGAGTACTTCGTCAGTTATGTGAGGCCTAAAGTTGTCATCGTGGACAATACGACGCTGGAGCGGGTGCGCCAGGGCATGCGTGGTTCGAGCTTCCACAGGGCGATCCTTGTGGCCGGCGAGAACCTTCCCACGCTTGAGCAGGGGGAGTATGCGCTGAATGAGATGCTGGCTGAAGCATCATCGGTTCTCGAGATGGCCCGGACAACGAAGAACGATCTCGCGCTGTGGAATTTTTCCGGCGGAACGACAGGCAAGTCGAAGGGTGTGCCCCACATGCACCACGACGGCGTCATCGGCTTCGAATCTTTTCAGTACACCATCCATTACACGCCGGACGACATTGTCTTCCGTGTTCCCAAGCTCTTCTTCCACTACGCGCGCGACCTGGGCATGAACTGGCCCATCAAGGCAGGGGCGGCGGTTGCGCTCTACCCCGACAGGAGCACGGTCGAGTCTGTGTTTGAGTGCCTGTACAAGTACAAACCGACAGTGCTTCTCAACGTACCCACCATGATGAGGGCCATGCTTCAAAGCCCGCTCGCGAAAGATGCGGACCTGAGCTTCCTGAGACTCTGTATCTCGTCCGGCGAGCTTCTGTCCGGTCAGCTTTATAATGAGTTTAAAGAGAAGTTTGGCGTCGAGATTCTTAATTCCGTTGGTTCAGCCGAGACCTACCTTGGCTATTTCATGGACGCGCCGGGCAAAGTGAAGCCGGGGAGTTCGGGCAAGGTGCAGCCTGGCGTGGACGTAAAACTCGTCGATGCAGAGGGCAAAGAGGTGCCAAAAGGGGAGTCAGGAATTCTCTATGTGCGCTCTGAAGCTTCGGGTACCTACTACCACCTGGAACACGACAAGACGAAAAGAACATTTGTCGGCAACGACTGGGTGAACACAAACGACCTTTTCAAGGAAGACGCTGACGGCTATTTCTGGTACGAGGGAAGGGCGGATGATTTGATAAAGGTGAGCGGCGTCTATGTCGCCCCGCTCGAAATAGAGAAATGTCTCGATGAGCACGAAGCAGTGAGAGAATGCACCGTGCTGGGGGTGAAGGACGCTGATGGTCTCACCAAAACCAAAGCATTCATCGCGCTGAATGAAGCATTCCAGCCGACGGATGATCTGGCCGAGCAACTGAAGGAGCATTGCCGCAAGAAGATGGCGCCCTTCAAGGCTCCCCGTTTTATACAATTCTTGAGGGAGCTTCCCAAGACCGGCCAGGGGAAGATCGACAAGAAACAACTGCTGAAAGGCACGCCGTGACGTATGAACACAGACGTAAAGAAAAGACCAAGATCCAAAACTGAATCACACGCTTTGGGTTTGGAACATTTGAGATTTGGATTTGTTTAGGAGTTAGATATTCGATATTAGAATTTCTATCGGACGAAACAGACACGCCTCCAAGAGAACGTGAACTTGAAGCTGTGGTGATCGGTCACTTCAGAAGCCCCTGCTCTTTTAGCAGCTTGGCAAAAGCTTCGTAGTTGGACGCCACGTACTCGTCCAGTTCTTTGCCGTTTCTGTAAAAGATGGTGAAGCGTAGATCTTTCATCCCTTTGATGAAGCCCGGTTCCTTCATTGCTTTGCTGTACGCATCGTCCAGTTTCTTCACGATCTCGTCAGGCATGGCTTTGGGGCCTGCAACGTTGAGAAATGTGGGCGCTGGTATGTCATACCCGAGATCCTTCATGATCGGAACATCGGGGTAATAGGGCGAGCGTTTTTCGGCAACCAGCAAAATCAGGCGTATCTCTCCGGATTCGATCAACGGATAATTGAAGTCGCCGGTTCCCACCATGATGTGGCCTCCCAGAAGCGCAGCTTGTGTTTCTGGAGAGCCCTTGAAGGGAATGTGTGTGAACTGAACTTTCTCTCTCCGTGAGATCTGCTCCAGCGCCAGATGACCGAAGCTCCCTACGCCCGCACTGCCATAGGTCAGCTTCTTGGGGTTCTGTCGCGCGTAAGCGACGATGTCCTTCCATGTCTTGAATGGCGAGTCTCCTTTGACAGTAACGGCAATGTTGATGATGCCGAACTGCATGATCTCTCTGAGATCGTTGACAGGATGGTAGGGCACCTTTTCGGTTAAGGGGGGAACGAACATGCCTGGATGGCCTGCGTAACCAATGGTGTAGCCGTCAGGCTTCGCGCTGGCAATGGCAGCGATGCCTACCGTGAACGAGCCGCCGGTCTTATTGATCACGACGATCGGCTGGCCGAGAAACTTCTCCGCTTCTTTTGAAGCCATGCGGAAGCAAAGATCACTTGCGGCACCTGCCGGTACAGGATTGATGAACGTAATGGGATGGCTCGGGAACTTCGGGTCCGCCGGTTGTGCGTGCGCCGCGAGCGGAAGAAGAATCAAGAGGGAAAGGCAAACAAACAAAACTGTTGTCCTCACAGCCGGGCTTCTCATAAACGCCTCCTCACCTATCGGTCCGGTTTGTACACGTTAGCCAAAGCCAGGAAGCTTGTCAAGCCTTTTAGGTTCCTTTGGCAAGGGCCATCCACATAGGGTAGAATGAAAGAGTGCTGAGGTTCCATCCGGAGGTGTTGAATGACTACAGCTAAACGATTTGCGCCTTATACAAAAATTGCTCTGGAGAAAGGAATTGATCACGCGGTTGTCGTTGAGACTTCACGCGTTTTTACCGCACCATGGGTACGGATGAAGTGCCAGTATGGTTGCGCGGGCTATGGCGCAAGCCTTTGTTGTCCGCCGAAGACGCCAACGCCTGATGAGATGCGAAAGATTCTCGATTCCTACGCGTCCGGCATCCTGCTCCACCGGCAGATCAAAAGAGGGGACAGGCTTAGCGAACGTCTCACCGAAACTGCGGTTACTCTCGAGCGTACCTTGTTCCTCGACGGATATTACAAGGCATGGGCTCTTGGCAGCGGGCCCTGTGGTGGATGCAAGACCTGCAACATGAAGGCATGCGTTCACTCCGATGAGGCGAGGCCTTCAATGGAAGGCTGTGGCATTGATGTATTTGCTACGGCCAGAGGTTACAAACTCCCGATCAAGGTAGTTAAAGACCACAATGATGTGCGAAACTCTTACGCACTCGTGCTCGTCGAGTAGCATTACTTCGCCTTGGCGCGTATAGCTTCGTTGTCGCTGCGTCGTTCTCTGCACGAATTCAAAGTAGTGCCCGCGCCCCAGCCAGGTTTCTTGGTTTGCCAGCACACTAATTAATTTCCGGACGCGGAGAAAACGGTCCGAGCGGCGCCCTGTGATTGGTTACTTCAAGTTTTTGTAGACCTGGTAGGCTTCCATGAATGTCGGGAACCCTACGGTCTGAATGAGGAGAAGAAGAGCATGCTTGATTTCCGCATCGGTCGCTCCGGCTTCGCGGGCTTTCTTGATGTGGGTCTCCAACGCGAGATGATGTCCTGATGCTCCTGAAACTGCGATCTTGATAAGCCAGCGTACCTTTTCCGGCAGCGGTCCGGATTCGCCGTGGATCTTCTCCCCCAGCGCCTCGTGGGCAGTGTTGATGCCGGGAAAGTCTTTCTTGAAAACCGTGTAAATTTTGTGCAGGTCCTTCATGTTGGATCCTCCCCGTTTGTTTTGCCTCTTCCTGGTTTTATTGCTGCTCACTACTCACTATTCAGCATTCACACGTGGTTTGTTACTTGTATATCTGTTTGAACAGCCTGTCGGCCATTGTTGCGTCCATCTTTTGCAGTATCTTGTACTCGTCCAGCGCAGAAGGCCGATCTTTGAGGGCGAGGTATGTTTCGCCAAGGGTGTAGTGTGTTCTCGGATCGTCCGGGTTGAGGCGTATGGATTGCTTCAATGCATCGGCTGCCATCCTGTATTCCTTCATCCTCGCATACGTTGCGCCGAGAAAGCCGTGGGCGGCCGCAAAGTCGGGGCGGAATCGGACAGCCTGTTTCAGAGCCTCCACCGCGGCCTTGTAATCCTTCACACTCGCATACGTGACACCAAGGTTGTAATATGCCTGAGAGTCCTCGGCGTTTATGGCTATCGCTTTCTTCAGAGTGCGTACCGCATCATCGTACATGCCCAACTTGGCGAAAACAGCACCCAGATTTTCATATGCCTCTGCGCTGTCCGGCTTGATCCGGATAGCCTTCTCAAGCGCATCACGCGCCTCGCTGTATTTGCCGAGGCCGATGTAGCTGACACCAAGGTTAAAATAGGCTTCTGAGAAGTCTTCTTTGATCTGTATCGCCCTGACGAAAGCCTCGACCGATCTTTCATACATACCATTGCTGCCATAGGCGACACCTTGATAAAACCAGCACTCTGCAGTCTTCGTGAAGTCGGCACTGCACGCCTCGCCCGCTCCCACGACTTTTGTGGAGGCGAGTTTATCTTTCACGAGACTCACAGGCATGGCGAAATTGATGTTCTGTGCTTCGGCGACAAGGAAGGTGGCGATGCCTATAGCTTCGCCCCTGCTGTTGAATACCGGAGCACCGCTTGAACCCGGGGAAATTGCAGCGGTGATTTGAAGGACCTTTCTGGTTTCATCGACTTTTCTGACTCCACTAAGTATTCCCTCAGATACAGTGTTTTCCAGGCCCTGCGGGCTGCTTATGACAAATACCTTCTCTCCCACCTGAACCCTATCAGGCTCTCCCAGCCGGACCGTGGGGAGATGGCTCCCATCGATCTTCAGAATAGCCACGTCATTTTCTATGTCCGCGTAGAGCAGGCCCTCCACGTCAAAGACGCGCTCGCCTGACTTCACCTTTATCTTGGAGGCTGCGTTGACCACATGATAGTTGGTGACCACAGCCCCATCCTCACGAACTATAAAGCCGCTCCCCTGGCTGATCACCCCTGCTTGAGCGTTGACGGCAATAACTACAACGACAGCCTTGCTGTTCTCCGCGTAAATCCTGTCCGCCTGCGCGAGTGTGCGAACAGGCGCTGTCATAATGACCGTGGCAATGACGAGACACCATATCAGTCCTGTCGACCTTCCGAAGATTGAACCTTTGACTCCGAATGTTTTCATTGTGTCTTTTAACATAGGTGCTGCCTGCCTTGTCGGCAAGTGAATGTTTAACCGGCGCCGTTTTCGTCGAGAGCGCGGCGTACTGTCTCTGCCAGCTCCACTTTCGATAGCGGCTTTGCAAGATAAGCCGCAATACCAATCGAACGTGCTTCTTCGGGCGAGATCATTTCATTGTGGCCGGTGCATAGAATGATCGGAATATCCGGACGGATCGCCTTAATCCTTTTTGTGAGCAGCGCGCCGGTCAGATTCGGCATGGTCTGGTCGGTAATCACCAGATCAAAGGCCCGTGGATCCTTTTCGAAGGCGTTGAGTGCGTCGGCGCTGTCTGTTGTGCCGACGACTTGGTACCCAAGCCGCTTCAGCATATACTCCCCCAGTTCCACGAGATCCTCTTCGTCGTCGACAAAGAGGATTCTTTGGTTGTCCCCCAGAGTGAGTCTGCCTTGCGTCTGTTCCGATCTCTCGTGCGATTCATAACGGGGCAGGTAGATCGTGAACGTGGAGCCCTTGCCCGGTTCGCTGGAGACCGTGATCGCTCCGTAATGAGCTTTTACAATACCGTAGACAACGGCAAGGCCCATCCCGGTCCCCTGACCTTTTTCCTTGGTGGTGAAGAAGGGTTCAAAGAGCTTCTTCTTTACTTCGTCGTCCATCCCGCGTCCAGTGTCACTGATGGCAAGGGCCAAATACCGACCGGGCTTCATCTCCGACTCCGGCATAAGCGTCTGATCGGTGAATGTGGTTTCTGTCAGGCTCACATCGAGGCGGCCTTCCCCGCCCTCCATGGCGTCGGCTGCATTCTTGCACAAGTTCATAAGGACTTGTTGTAGCTGTGTTGCATCGGCCAGCACTACATCGTCTGAGGCCTTCTGATCGAGCGTTATGCGAATGGTGGTGGGCAGCGATGCCCGCAAGAGCTCAAACGTCTCTTTGATGAGCAGCAAGAGGGCAAGGGGTTTGCGTTCATGTTCTGTCTTTCGGCTGAACGTGAGAATCTGCCGCACGAGATTTCTTCCCCGTATTCCCGCCTTGAAGATCTGTTGAAGGTTGCGGTGCGCTCCCACAGTTTCCGGGATATCATCGATAGCCAGCTCCGCGTTGCCGATGATGATGGCGAGAATGTTGTTGAAATCGTGGGCGATGCCTCCTGCGAGGGTGCCTATCGCCTCCATTTTGTGCGCCTGGCGGAGCTGATCCTCAACCGTCGCCCGCACGGCTATTTCCATTTCAAGGTTCTTACAGGCTTGCATGACCTCTGCTGTCCGCTCCTCGACTCGTTTCTCGAGCTCGTCGGCCTTCTCTTCTGCTGCCTGAAGGAGTTGCATCCGTTCCATGGCGGTCGCAACCTGGTCTGCCACGGTCTTCATCAGGGAAAGCTCGTCTTCAGCAAACGTCAGGCGGGACTTGGTGCCGAAGGAAAGGGTTCCTATGACCTGTCCCTGGGCGAGGAGTGGGTGACACGCGTAGGCTTGTATTCCAAAGGATTTTACAAGCTCGGTCCGGATATCGGGGGTGGTGAGGATGTTTTCCGCCACAATGCGACAGGCATCACGGGCCGCACATCCGCAAACAGCAACGCCGAAGTCGAGGAAATGAATCTCCCTGGCAGCCTCCTCGGGTATGCCGGCATACGCGTTGAGCCTGAGGCAGTTTCTCTCCTCGTCAACAAGGAAATTGAAGAAGGCCTGGCAGTCGAGATGCTCCATGACCCTGCGGCACAGGGCCTCAACGATCTTCTGCGGTTCCTTGCTCGTGAGGAGTTGGCCCGCTGTACTCGATATGATGTCGAGTCGCTCGAGGTTCTTCTCGAGGGCTTCCTCTGCCTGCTTGCGCTCGGTAATATCGTGGATCACGGAGAAGAGCATTGTGCTGCCCTGGGCCACAAAAGGCGAGGAGTAGACATCCACCCAGCGTAACCGGCCGTCAGCCAGGCGGTGCGGGAAGACGAAATGGCCTCTCTGTTCTGCCGCCGCCTTCTTCATCCTGACAGCCACCTCTTCGGGTGGTAACTGGTTGATTTCCTGTATGTGCATCGTGCGCAGCGTCTCATGCGGATATCCGTAAAACGCGACCGCAGCATCATTCACGTCAACTATCTTGCCAGTCTCCGGTTCGACCAGCACCATGACTGCTTTATGACGTTCGAACATGTTCCTGAAGCGCTCTTCACTCTCGCGCAGAGCCTGTTCCGCCTGAAGACGGAGCTGCTCTTGGTCAAGAGCATCGAGAGCGTACGACAGGTCGGCGCTGAGCGCATTAAGCAGGCGGATCTGTTCTGCATCAAAGGCTTTGGGCTCAAAAGCGTAGAGGGTGAGAGCCCCGACAGCCATGCCACCACGGAATATCGGGAATGAGGCTGAAGAGCGGAAGCCGTAACGTTCCGCGGCTTCACTCCATGGCATTACGGACGGCTCGCTGGCAAAGTCATCATTGACCACGGGCCTCTTTTCTCTTATGCAAGTAGCGGTCGGCCCCTGGCTGAATTCGCCCTCGGTCTCGACCTTTATTTCTTTCAGATAGTCGCTCGCCGGACCAAAGCATACTGCCGGGGTCACCCGTTGTCCCTCCACCATCCCGATCCAGACGAGCGGAAACTTTCCCTCTTCTGCAGCAACCCGGCACACCTTGGAAAAGAGCGATTGCGTATCTCGCGTTCTGACAATCGTTTCGTTTACGCGGCTCAGTACTGCATAAACGCGTGAAAGCCGGAGCACCAGTTCCTCCTTCTGCTTGCGCTCCGTAATATTTGTGGCATAAAGATTGACATAGGTTTCGCCCGAGGGTTGGGCAGCGCCGATCCAGAATGTCCGTCCTCGCCTGTCCGGAAGTTCTGTCTCCAGGTCTTGTTTCTGCGCGGCTGCCTCTGCCGCGAAGGCAAGGATCGATTGAGGCAGTGACCCATCCGTGTCTTCCGACATGGCATCCAGTAAATCCCGCGCCGGTGGGTTGGCATACAGGAGCGTGCCATCAAGGGTCATACGGAGCACGGGATTGGGGTTTTGTTCCGGAAACTGTGCGAGGCGTCGTGTAGCTTCCATCAATGAGTCGGTTTGTGTCAGCGTGCGGGCCAGCTTGATATTGCTGTAGCTCAGTTGCGAAAGGATGCGGGAGAGCTTGGCGAAAAAAGTCATGCCCGTTTTGATCGACTCCTTACTCAATCGGGGAACGCGATCCAGCGCCGCAACATACGCTTCTTCATCGAAGCCGTATTTTCTCGCCTGTTCCCTGAAAAGTTCATGGTCCGGCACCTCGTCCTCAAAAAAGAACTGCCCTGAAAAGACATTACCAACATGCTGGCCACCCACCATGATAGGCGTTGCTATGTCCCACATATTATTCTTGCACTTGTAGAGTCTTGATTCTCCGGTTGGGATGCCTGCAGAGAGCAATGTATCGCTCTCAATGCAATTCGCGCAGCTTTCGGGTTGGGCCCGGTGAAAGTGTGTGCAGATGTCCTGCCATCCCGCGCCCACCAGGACCTTGCCTTTGATATCAAGAATAGCCATGGGGATGTGAGCGAGCTTGTAGAAATCATCCATAAGCGACTGGATTTCCGGGACATCAATGATGTCGGCAAGATCCAGGTTGCCTATGTCCCCTTCGGGGGATAAAATGCTCTCCAGCTTCACTCTCACGCGTTGCTCGCTTTCACGCAGTGCTTCTTCCGCACGCTTACGCTCCGTGATGTCGGTTCCTACCGCTAGTATTTCCGCGACCTGTCCGTTGTTATCGAATATTGCCTTGTTCGTCCAGGCCATCCAGACCCGCGTGCCGTCGCGCCGGATGTTCTCGTTGATGTTGTTAACATAGCGATCGGGATGTATTACCATGTCGCGGACGAGGGAGCTCAAGTCGGCCCCTGTGGATTCTTTTTGAGGCAGCAGCATATGCACGTTCTTGCCGAGTGCCTCTTCGGCGCTGTAGCCGAAGAAAGACTGAGCGTACTCGTTAAAGAAGGTGATAGTACCGTCACGTCTCCATCGAATGATTGCGCTATTGGCATTCTGTACCAGTTCGCGGTATCTGCGCTCATTTTCACGCAGGGCTTCTTCCGCGTGCTTACGCTCGGTGATGTCCGCGTAGGTGATCACCACCCCCTCGATACGATTGTCTGCTGTCCGGTAGGGGAGGGTGCTGCGGATGTACCAGGAGCCGTTAATGTGCATCTCTTTCTTGACAGGGGTAAGACGATCAAGGACTGCTGTCGCGTCGGCGATAAGATCGGGTCCCAGATTCTCCAGAGACATATCTACGATCGGCCGTCCTACATCTCCGGGGATCAGCTTGACGAGCTTTGACATAGCCGGCGTGAAGCGCTTGACCCTGAACTGCTGGTTGAGGAAGATGGTGGGGATGTTCGCGCTTGCCAGAAAATTATTCAGGTCATTGTTTGTCGTTTCTTCTTCCTCGATTTTGGTCTGGAGCTGCGAATTGACGGTTATCAGCTCTTCGTTGAGCGATTGGAGCTCCTCACGCGAGGTCTCAAACTCTTCGTTGGCGGCCTGGAGTTCCTCGTTGGAGGAGTGAAGTTCTTCGTTCAGGCCCTTCAGCTGCTCGATGTGGCTCTGCAGGTCATCGCGCGTTGCAGAAAGCTCGCTTTCGAGTTGCCGCATGGCGCTTTCTTCGATCGCAGCGGCTTCCAGCAGCGTTGCCTCTTTCCTCGGCGCGACCCGCCCTTCCTCCTCGAATACAATGAGAAAGAGATCTTCAAGTACTCTCGAGACGCGAAAAATGACCCGCTTTTTCTTCTCTTTTTCCTCCACCTGCATGCCGGCCCTGATCAGCACTGGTTTTTCTTCTTGGGCCGCCCTGTAGATCGCGCTTCGTAACCTGTTTCGCAAACCGCTCGGGACGAACTCCAAAAGATTCTGCGTTGGCACCCCACGGGGCTGATGCAAGTACCTGTGCGTCGGTCCGTTGTGGTAAATGATTTCATAGTGCCGGTTGATTGCTACAGCAGGAGGTGCGTGTTCTTCGAGCAGAGCTTCCTGAATTGACTGGGTGGCCGATTTTTCGCGGTCTTTGGGCAGCGGTTGTTTCGCCTGTCGGGATTGCTGACGCTCCGCGGCATAAGGTACCGCTATAGGCATCCTCACCGACTGCTTTTCTCCTTCTTTTCGGTAGATGCGGCATTTCTTGTGCGGAAGGGCTACGAAGAGGGAGTTCTCTCTGCCGGGCGACTCTGCCCCTCCGAGAAAGAGAGCTCCTCCTTCCTTTAGAGCATAGTGAAAGAGAGAAATACATCTTTCCTGCGCTTCGGTCTCCAGATAAATGAGGAGGTTGCGACAGATAACGAGGTCGAGACGGGAGAAAGGAGGATCGGACAGCAGATCATGCTTGGCAAAAAGCACGTGCTGCCGTATCTCCTTGTTAACCGTAAGAGATTGTCCATTCTCCGCGGGGATGAAGAACTTCTTTGCGTAACCGGAAGGAAGGTCAGCCGCGATTGTTGCCGGGTACATGCCCTCTCGCGCCACTTCCAGTGCCCGGTCATTTACGTCCGTGGCGAAGATCTGCAGTTCTCTCTTCTTGCCCGCACGGGCCAGTTCATCGTGCAGCATCATTGCGATTGAATAGGGTTCTTCTCCTGTTGCGCAGGCAGGAGTCCAGATGCGGATGGGGTCCGTAGTCTCCTGTACCACGAGCTTTCGTGTGACATCCAGATGTAAGGCTTTCCATGCGAGCTTATCCCTGAAAAAGGAGGTGACGCCGATCATGAGATCTGATGCGAGTCCCGTTGTCTCGCTGTCCTTGCGCTCCAGCGCGTCCAGGTAATCTTTGGCTGACGAAATGCCGAGCAAGGACATGCGCCGCTTGATCCTTCGTGCAACGACGCCCTGTTTATAATAGTTGAAGCGGTATCCGGTTTTTTCGTAGATCAGTTGGTACAAAAGGTCAAAGTCGAGATGGGTGCCCAGGGCCTCCGGAGAAACAGGGGGTACGCCGTAATCTCGAAACTTCAGTATTTCGCGAGCGATGTCCTGCGGCGGAAGCACCGCATCCGTCCGCCCTGTGTTGATTGCTGCAAGGGGCATTGCCGGGAATTCTGCGCTGGCCGGATCCTGAACGAACACGCTTCCGCCAGCGCTTCTCACTGCCTGCACTCCCCGCGCACCATCCGTTCCGGCGCCGGATAGAATCACGGCAATGGCGCGCTCGCCCACGTCTTCCGCGAGAGAAACGAAGAATTCGTCGATGGGAAGATGCACGTGCTGGTGGATGCGGGAGGCTATCCGGAACACGCCATCCCGGATCCTGATCTCCTTTGCCGGAGGGCAGAGATAAAGCCTTCCCGCAGCGATCTCCATTCCGTCTTCTATTTCATCGATCTGAAGGTCGGTCTTTCGCCTGCGAAGCAATTCAGGCATAAGATTCTTATGCTTTGGCGAGAGGTGTTGGAGAAAGATAATTGCAACGCCGAATTTTTTTGGAAGTACGCTAAGAAATGCCTCGAGTGCTTCCATACCTCCTGCCGAGGCGCCTATGCCCACGACAGGGAAAGGTTTGCGAGGTTTGGTAGCGCTTGTATCCGATTTCATGTGTCCTCTGCCGGCAGCAGAACAGTGAGACAGCACGTGCAATAGTTCGACAGCATCATCCGGGCCCCAGACAACAGACCTTAGTATACCATCAATTCTTTCGTGATTTGCACACAGTGGATCCTTGTACGGAAAGCCTGCTCGGACCCTGTTTGGGCTGCATCGGTGTCTTTGTGTCAGCACGTAATGTCTTGCGTGAGGAAAAGGCAAGCTATATACTACTTTTAGATTCCTGCCGCGTCAGGTTTGCCGGCAACCGAAAAAGGAGAACACTATGGATAACAGGGGAAAGATAGAGGCGATAGAGGTCGCTCTTACCAACGAGATGCGGGAGCGGGAATTCTACCTGAAGAACGCGCAACGGACCAGGAATCCTGTCGGCAAACGCATGTTCCAGCAGATCGGCGATGAAGAACTGGAGCATTACGAGCGGCTGAAAAGGCTGTCTGCTGAGTGGAAAAAGGCTGGCAAGTGGCCCGATGACCTGCCCCTTATTGTTGGGGACACGCTCATAAAGGATGTGCTGGTGGAGGTCATTAACAGCGTTGACACCGGCGAGGAAAAAGACGCTGACGATCTGGAGGCGGTCAGGACAGCCATAGGGTTTGAGGAAAAAGGCGCGAAATTTTATGAAGACCTGCGCAACCAGGTGACTGCAGCAAAAGAAAAAGCCTTTTTTGATCTCCTCTCCAAAATCGAGCGGGAGCATTACCTCTCACTCAAAGAGGTTGAGGAATACTTCGTCGATCCGGCCTCCTGGTTCCGCAAGGCCGAGCGGCTCAACGTTGATGGCGGCTAGGTAGCACGTATCGCCTGCAATTGTTCCTCGATAAGCCCTCGGAAGAGGGCCAGTTTATACTCGTTGTGCTCCATGGGCTGAGCCTTGTTGATTGCTGTCCGAGCTGCTTTTTCGATAGTAGCGGCATCGAGTTGTTTGCCGGTGATCAGTTCCTCGGTCTCCCTGGAGCGCCAGGGCACGGGTGCGGCGCCTCCCAGTAAGACTCTCGCGGTCGTTACCCGTCCTCCGGTGAGCGAGACCGCAAGAGCGAGACTCGCCAGGGCAAAGTCCCACGAGCGCCGCGCCCTCACTTTGCGGTAAGAACTGCGCAGACCTTTTTGTGGTGGCGCCAGGAGGATGTCGGTGATGATCTCTCCAGGCTCCAGTATTGTCTCACGCGTTGGATCCTTTGCGGGAGGCACGAAAAACTCTTCGATCGCCACTTCCCTTGTTCCTGCTGCTCCCGCAACACGTAGTGTTGCGCCCAGCGCTATCAACGCCGGCGCAGTGTCCGAAGGATGCACGATGTAGCAGCCATCGCCGCCGAGTATGCAGTGATACTGGTTTTCTCCCACAACGGCAAAACAGGTTTGCCCGCCCTTGCGCAGGCACTGAAACTCGCCGCGGTAATACCAGCAGCGGGGCTTCTGGCAGAGATTGCCGCCTACCGTTCCCTGATTTCTCAACTGGGGACTTGCGACTTCCATGGCTGCCTGTGCCAGAGCAGGGTACTGACTGCGGATGACCTGGCTCGCAGCAATCTCGCTGATAGTTGTGAGCGCGCCGATGCGCAGACCGCTCCCTGTCTCTGTTATGCCTCGCAGTTCCTTTACGTTGCTCAGGCTCACGACCGCAGACACTTGAAAGACGCGGTCGCGGAGGCACCCCAAAAGGTCGGTGCCTCCAGCCTGCACTCTCGCGCCGCGGCTGAGGTACTTGAAAACATCTGGTAAGGATTTCGGACGGACATAGTCAAAAGCGGGCAGCATACTCTTACCCCTCCTTTTTCTCTTTACCGGTCTGTTTGGTTCTGGCAAAGAGTTCACACAAGTGCACGGGTGTCATGCATGAGGTGGTGACACGCACGCCGGTGGCATTGTAAATAGCATTGGCTACAGCGGCCGCAGTGGGGATCGTGACCGGTTCACCCAGTCCCTTGGCACCCGTGGTGTTGGCTTCGGCATCAGGCAGATTCAGAGGCACCGAGACCATCTCCGGCGGCACGTCGAGCGCCGTCGGGATCTTGTAGTCATGCCAGTTGCGGTTGAGCATCTTTCCTGTCTGCGCGACGTCGAGGACGCGTGCTTCTGTCATTGCGAGGCCGATCCCCATGGTGATCCCGCCGAACACCTGATTATCGTAGGTCAATGCGTCCATCACCCTCCCGCTCTCGTTGGTACCCAGGAAACGCAGTATCTTCACCTCTCCAGTCTTGGTATCTACCTCCACTTCGCAGAACTGTGCGGAAAAAGGGCACGTTATTTTATCTGCGGGATTCGGCCCACGGTAACCGATGCCTACCAGCACTCCCTGTTCCTTGAGCCCGGTCACATCGCTGATCTTTATCCTTTTTGACGAATCTGCAGCAGAGATGATTTCGCCGTCTCTCAGCGCGAGCGCAGAGGCCTCTGTTTTAAGGTCCTGCGCGGCCAAGGCAAGCAGCTGCTCCTTGACCGACAGAGAAGCTGCTCTTACAGCCGGCGCTTCCGTAGGCACGGTCTTGCTTCCGCCGCTTGGCGTCGCGTACTGGGTGGTGCCTGTATCCGCATTCTCGATCTGGATGGCTTCGGGTTTCACACCCAATTCCTCTGCCACCACCATGGCCATAACCGTCTTAGTGCCGGTGCCGATGTCGCTGGCGCCCATGTTCAGATTGGCGCTGCCGTCGGCAAAGAGCTTCACAAGCACAGTAGAAGGCGGCCGTCCAGAGCCCACCACCCATAAGGCGCTGGCCGCCCCAACACCTCTGCACAGGTGACTGTGGTGCCTGCTTTCTTTTGCTCTTTGTCGCGCTTCCTGCCACTTGAAGGCCTTTGCTCCTTCAACAAGGCACTCCCTCAATCCTGTGGTCGTGTAGGGTGGATTGCCCTGGCGCGCCTGGCTGTGCAGAGGGATGTTCTTGAGTCGCATTTCCACAGGGTCCATCTTGATCGCCTCGGCCAGTGCATCCATCATCTGCTCGAGAGCCCAGGCGCCCTGCGGATGGCCGGGAGCACGGAAGGGGCGCGAAGGACCCGCGTTTATATACACGTCGCTCAATTCTGTCTTAACGTTTGGGCATGCATAAAGGTCTTTAGCCAGCCAATCCACAAATGCTGTGCCGCCGGCCGGATAGGCGCCTCCTGTCCCGAGGTCCGAAAAATGAAGCGCTGTGAGCCGGCCGTCCCTCTTTACTCCAGCCCTGATTCGCATATTCGCAGGAGGACGATTTCCAACAGCCAGGAATGTTTCTTCCCTTGTGAGAAAGAGTTTGACCGGCCGTGCCGTGATCTTTGCCAGCAGCGCGGCTATGATGGTGTACTTCCCCGGCTGCAGCTTGCTGCCGAAGGCTCCCCCCATGTAATGGCCTATGACCCGGACCTTGGAGAGCGGAAGCCCAAGAACCTCAGCCACCTTCGACTGAACGGCATACACACCCTGCGTTGATTCCCAGATAGTGAGGCGGTCGCGTTCCCATTTGGCCACGCATCCGTGCAACTCCATGGGCGTGTGGATCTCGCACTCTGTCCTGTACGTCTCTTCCAGCACGACATCGGCTTCGGCGAAACCTCTCTCGATATTTCCCCTCTCGTAGGTCTGGATCGGGGTGACGCGGTTGCCGATCTCATGCACCCGCGGCGCCCCATCGTCGAGCGCTTTGCGCTCATCCGCCAGGAAGGGCAGTCGTTCGTATTGTGCCTTTACAGCGAGGGCAGCATCCCAGGCCTGGTAGGGAGTTGCGGCCGCAACGGCTGCAACGGGCTCGCCCTCATAACGACAGACGGGATCAAAGAGTTTCATGGATATCTCTTTGGAGTAGGGCCACAGAATATCTGCCTCAGGAGTCCGACCGGAAATCACTGCGTATACACCTTCCACCTTCTCGGCGTCGCTTGTGTCTACGCTCACAACGCGGGCGTTAGGCCACGGGCAGCGGAGGACCGCTCCGTAAAGCATATCCGGGAAAGTGACATCCGAAGGATATACGGCAGAACCGCTCACGCGTTCGTAAGCATCAACACGCGGTATGCGTTTGCCAATGATCGTGGTGGTGCCCCAGGGTCTTGGCGGATCTGATTTGCGCATCTCTTCGCTCATCACGCACCTCCTGCCTTGCGCTTCAAGGCGGCGGCGCGTTTCGCTGCGTTAAGAATGTGCGTGTACGTGCCGCACCTGCAGAGATTGCCGCCCATAGCCGTTCTGATCTCGTCGACGGCAGGGTCAGGCTTTGTGCGAAGAAGTCCTTCGATTGTCATGATCTGCCCTGGCGTGCAGTAGCCGCACTGGAAGGCATCCTCTTCCAGGAAAGCCTGCTGCACCGGTCCCAACTCTTCACCTTTCATGAGACCTTCGACGGTGGTTATTCTTGCGCCCTCGGCTTCTACCGCGAGGGTCAGACAGGCGTACCGCGGTACGTCGTTGATCAGCACAGTGCAGGCGCCGCACTCGCCCCGCTCGCAGCCCACTTTAGTGCCGGTCAGTCCGAGTCGTTCGCGAAGGAGGAAGAGCAGGGACCATCGAGGCTCGACCATAAGTCGGTGACGCCGCCCGTTAATATTCAGGGTGATCCTGGTCATCTCGCCCGCCTTGATGACAGCCTCTTCTTCCGCGGCGTGACCAGGACGTGAGCCGGACACAGCAACGGCGGCAGTGCCCACACCCATGGTGGTGAGAAACTGCCTGCGCGTCAGGCCCCGCTTTGTTATATCCTCGTCGGGTGTGTCTTTCTTTTTCATGTTGTTCCTCCGAAAAGCAGTTCTATAACCATTGTTTGCTTTCAGGCACCGATTGTCAAGCTTTTGCACGAATAGATTTCACGGACTTACCTGCGGAAATCTATTCGTGCGAGCACGGCGACCGGGTAGCCGCAGCCGCGCAGCGGTTGAAGGGTGGAGGGGAGGCTCGGGCGGCTTTGCCGCAGGAGGGGGCGACGCGAGCCCCAGGGATAGATTAAGTGAGAATGCGGCTAGCGGGTGGGTCACAATGAAGAAGAATCAAGCACAAGGTGCAGAGATAGCGGGAACGGCGGGAACGACAGAAAGATCCGGCCCCTTGCCGTCAATGACCAGCAGATGTGGTTATGCTGAAATTTATCCCCTGTTCCGTATAAACGGCTCTTCCGGACCCGACAGGTTGCAGCATGATGCATAGTCGGAAGTGTCAGCAGCGGGTGCCAGCAGTCCCTCTTCCTCCAGCAAACGCGAGGCTTCCGTTACAACATCCAGCTTGCGCCTGAGATCTGCAATTTGGGCCTCAAGCTGGGTTATGTTCTTCTTATACCTTTCAATGAGCAGATGAAGATCAGTCACGATGCCACCTCCCGGCAAATGTTCCTAAACTAAACCCAATTCTTTTTCGGGTGTCAAGGGATTTATTCCGATTCGTGTTCACAGGCTGGACTTACGAGGTGGGTCGTGATAAGTAATTACCTCGGTCGGGCTACTTGCAGAGTCTCACGGTACGCAATCACCCACGGAAAACAAGACAGATAACATTGACAAAGGAGAAGGGAGAGCATGGCACTGAGGTATGAAGAGGTAACGAGTGAAGTAACGAAACTGCTCCACAAAGTTCTTGCCGACCACTTTGGTGAACTGAAGAACGCAAAAATTGTGGCGCTCTTTGACTTGAAGAAGCGCATGTCGGGAGGACAGATCGTTCTCGGCCGGATCGTGAAGACCAATCATCTTATCCGGCATCTCACCAAGGAGGAAGCGGGTTCTGCGGAAGGCTACGATTACATTATCACCATCGACAAAAAAGGATGGGAGGCGCTCGCCGACAAAGACAAAGTGAGACTGCTGCGCCATGAGCTTCGCCACACCTACTATGATATAGATTCGGAGGACAATCCGTATAAGCTGATCGACCACACGGTGAACGACTTCTACGAGGAGATAGAGCTTAATAAAGATGATCCGAAGTGGCGCCAGAAGGCGGCCACAATGGTGACCGATATGTACGAACAGGAAAAGGAAGAAGCAAGGGAGAAAAGGGCGAAGCAGAAGAAAGGCAAGAACAGAGCCGCCAGGAATGCCTGAGGGATGTTCTGCGTATGTATCGGATGAGGTCTTTTGTGGCGAGTGGCATTGCAAACTATGACGATGACCGCTCCATTAGGGCGAGGACGTCGTCGAGCGCTCCCCTGAAGGGGCCGGGGGTTTCCATCTTTATGGACGCCAGGGCCACTGCAAATCTCAGGGATTCGTGCACATCGTGATCTATTCTCCACGCCAGATATGCTCCCATGGTGGTGTCGCCGCGACCCGTTCTCCCGTGAGCGCTCCGGTTGACATACTTTTCAAAGAGGGTCTGCCCATGATGGCGCACAAGAGCTCCGTCAGAACGGGTGATGAGGGTCTCGCGGCTTCCCCAGTTCTCGAGAATGGTTGCTGCTCTGGCTAAATCATTCGTGCCTGTGAGTATCTCCCCTTCGACCACGTCGAGCTTGACAAAATCGACCAGACAGACGATATCTTTTTTTGCCGGTACATCAGCAAAGCGAATCATCCGTGTCGTTGTGTCGACCTGGCGCACAAAACTCTGCATATCCACAGACAGCCTGAAGGAGCGTTGCTTCAATTCCTGCATAAACTCCAGACTGAATTCCTGGTCGGTCAGGGCGCCCAGGTGCACCAGGCAGGGATCAAGGGGCGGCATCTCGTCAAGAAGGAAGAAGCCGGCGTTGCGGGTCTGGTACATGACCCGTTCATCCATGTTGCCGGTAGGATGGACCACCCGCATGTGTGTGGTCTCGGTGGCAGGCTGCACAAAGACATCTATGCCTGCTGCGCGCAGCGGACCGAGAATCTGCTCATCGCTTTTCGATATTCGCGTAATGACGGCAACACTCTTACCGGACGGCGCAGCAGCGATTGCGCCGAAGAGGGGCGCACCTCCGGGCACGTCTCTGGAGGATCCTTCATGCGCCTCGATGTCATCGAAGGTTACATGGCCGACAAACACCAGATCGTAGGGCTTCATGTAAGGTTTTGCTCTCCATTCGTCATTCGCACATTTTCTCACGGCGTCAGTCGAAGTGCAAGGAGAAGCGTCGATACAATACATATATAATACGAAATATAGCAAATGTAAGCTAACAGCAACAGTTGCGTCAGGCCCGAAAGATAGTGCGGGGCGCGCCCTTCTGACACCTATCTGTGTGTTAGTAAAGCCATTAGTATCATATAATGTATGCTAAAAAGTATATAGTAGCGCCTAATTAATACTAAAAAAGCTGCAAGCTGCTCGGGAACCCGTTTTCGATTTCCTGCATCGACAGCTCCGTCGACACCCTAAAAGCAAAAATCCCTTGACAAGGTTCTGTCCCAAAGGTAAAATTGGACTAAAATAGTCCTATTTAAAGGAGGAAAGACTATGGAGCTGACAAATGTGAACAAGCTTGGCGTGGCTAAAGGGACGGCCGTTGAAGAGGCTGTTATGGCAAATTTTCGTGGGGAGACCCAGGAAGTAGGTCTGTATCTCGCGATGGCGCGGCAGGCCCAGCGCGAAGGTTATGCGGAGATCGCGGAGGGTCTCAAGAGGATTGCCTGGGAGGAGGCTGAACATGCGGCACGGTATGCGGAGCTGAACGGCCTCATATCGGGGAATACAAAAGAGAATCTGGAGAAGATGCTCAACGGAGAGATGGGGGCGAACAAGGGAAAGCACGAATCGGCCATCAAGGCGCGAGAGGTAAAGGTTGATGAAGCGCAGGACCTTTTCAATGAATCATCCAGGGATGAAGCGCGCCACGCAATGATGTTAAAGGGCTTCCTTGGGAGATTCTTCAAGTAAGCGACATGTACATCACGCGAAAGGCGGATTATGCCGTGAGATGCGTCCTCCTGCTGTCGAGGGAGGAGGGACGTGTTGTCAACGTAAAGGAAGTTTCGAAATCCATGGCCATACCGGTGAGCTTCCTTTCGAAAATTCTGCAGGCTCTTTCGAGGAAGGGAATTGTGAGATCGACGCAGGGGATCAGCGGGGGGTATGAGCTCGCCAGGAAGCCGGACCAGATTAACCTTCTCGAGGTGATAGAAGCCGTGCAGGGGGTTTCGGCGGCGAACGAATGCGCCGTCGATAAGCGGAGATGCAGCCTGAGCAGCACGTGCGTCGTTCACCCGGTCTGGGTAGACCTGAAGAGGCAGGTAGAGAAGAGATTAAAGAGCGAGACGTTTGCCAAACTGGCAAGAAAGCGACGCGATTCGACCCCTAAGAGGGGCGGTCGCCTCAAGTGATATTAACGCGATCGAGGAGAGCCCCATGAAACAGAGGAGAATGATTATCTGGTCTATCCTTCCGGGTTTGCTGCTGTTGGCCGGGACTGCTTTTGCCGCATCCAAAGTGTTTGATGTGGACAGGGACCTCTACCCTTACTATCCGTCTCTGTTTACGTGGAATAAATCGACAGCCAACTTCACTGCACCGGAAGAATGTGCCGGCTGCCATGCCAGGCAGTACGAAGAGTGGAGCGGATCGATGCATGCGCTGTCTTTTCAGGATCCTGTCTACCAGGGAGAGTTGAACCGGGCCGTCAAGGCTGTGGGGAAGGATGTTACCCGTCAGTGCGAAGGCTGCCACTCCCCGGCCGGGATGGTCACCGGGGAGATTAAAAAGCCGGGCCTCTCAGGCCTCAGTCCCTTGGCCCTAGCTGGTGTCTCCTGTGACATCTGCCACTCTGTGAGCGGTGTCACGCATTGGCTGACGCCTTCGCACGAGCCCGAAAACGGATCGCTGATTCTGACGCCGGGTGTTGACACCGCCAGCGGGCCGAAACTCGTCAAGCGCGGTCCGGCCAAACCTTCGGCTGACTGCGGTGGGGGTTTCCACGAATGTGCTGAAAGCTCATTGCATCTGCGTGCAGATCTCTGCGCCGGATGCCACCAGGTCTACCACTATGAGGACCACTTCCCCCTGGAGGCAACCTATCTGGAATGGAAGCACGGCGCGTACGCTCAGAAAGAGATTCTTTGCCAGGATTGCCACATGGTAGATCTGGCGGCTTTTATGCGCGCTGCGGATGAGTTCCGTAAGCCTGACCGCAAGGAATACCGTCACTACTTCAATGGTGCCAACTATCTCCTCTACTACCTGGCATCAGGGGCGGCAAAAAAAGCCGGGGACGAAAAGAAGGCGGCCCTGCTCAAGGAAAAGTACGAGATGGCGGTGAAGCGTCTTCAGGCCGCGGCTGACCTGGAAGTTTCTCCCGTCTATCAGAATGGAAAGTTGACAGAGGTCAAAGTCCGGGTTAAGAACCTTCGCGCTGGCCATAACCTCCCTACGTCTCTCACCAATGTCCGCCAGATGTGGCTGGAAATAACTGCCAAAGATGAAAAAGGCAAAGTCATTGCAACCAGCGGAACCATTGACGCAAAAGGGCATCTGGTGGAAAATACCCGCGTACTAAACTCCGACGGGATGGGGAAGGATTTCCACTTCGCCGTTGACCCGTGGGTTGTGACTTCATTCTCCCGGCACGACACCATCCCCCCGAAAGGCTACAAAGATGTGTTCTACGCCATAGGCGTTCCGCGGGGGAGCAAGAAAATCACCCTTGATGCGAAGCTTCGCTACCGCCAGGCGGACCAGGGCATTGCAGAGGCGCTGCTCGCGTCCGTACCCGAGGATATCAATCTCAAGGAGGTGTACGGTCTCACCGCGGTACCTGCCCTGCCCGTAGTGGACATGGTAGTCAAGCAGACTTCCTTCAGTTACATAAAGTAGTAACAGGCACACTCCTTCGCCTTGGGAGAGACTCCGGCGGTCCGAGACCGGAATCTCTCCCCTTCCGCTCGTCTCTACGGTCAAGGGGCCTTGACTCTATTTTTCACGATGACAATATTTTTACATGTGGGGCTGATCTGAACAGAAGATCAGGATCCAGCCGCTTCGTGCGGTAGAATAAGACGATCGGTTGAAGGAGGAACAGAAACATGTTGTGGACCACAGGCCTTGGGAGATTTGGAGGAGCGCCTTCTCCGTGGACGGACCTGGAGCGCATGGAGAAGGAAATGAATCGGATGCTGTCCCGATATGCTTACCCCTCATCAAGCGAGTTTCCCGCGTTCAACATTTGGGGTACGCCCGACCAGGCAGTTGTGACGACCGAGATACCGGGTATCGAGCCTGAGTCGATCGACATAGCAGTGTCGGGATCCACGCTCACGGTGCGCGGCTCCAGGGAGCCGGAGAGCGCCAAAGAAGGCGAGTCATACCACCGGAGGGAACGCTGGTACGGGAAATTCAGCAAGGCGATTGAACTGCCCTTCACGATCGAGGCAGGCAAGGTCGAGGCGCGGTTTGCCAAAGGCATCCTTACAATAAGGCTGCCCAGATCGGAGGCAGAGAAACCCAGGAAAATAACGGTAAAATCGGCGTAAGGAGGTGTTTTCATGGCAGAAGGGGCAAAAGAGATACAGGATAAGGAGCAGGCTCAGGTAGAGCGTACCCGTTCGACGACCGTCTACACGCCGGACGTTGATATACTGGAGAAGGAGGATGCGATTATTGTTTTTGCCGATATCCCGGGGGCGGATGAGTCTAACGTGGATATAACCCTCGAGAAGGACGTGCTGACCATCTACGCAAGGGTGGAGCCGGAGGTCCCGGAGAAGCACGAGTTGCTGCATGCGGAGTACGGGATCGGTGATTACCAGCGCAGCTTTACAATCTCCAACGAGATCGATCGGGAAAAGATAGAGGCGAAGGTCAAAACGGGCGTGTTGAGACTCGTTCTGCCCAAGGCAAAAGTAGCGCAAACCAGGAAGATAACCGTAAAGGCCGGCTAGAAGGTAAGGGAGGTGCAGTATGGCAACAAAGAAGGAAGTCGCAAACAAAGGCACACCGGGAACGCAGGTTGATATGAGGCGTGAGTCGGAGCATCCTTTTGCGTCCTTTCAGCGGGAGATGAATAGGCTCTTTGATAACTTTTTCGGCGGATTTGGCCTTTCGTCATGGGCACCGCTGGAGGGTAGTTCTGTCCCGGCGTTCACTCCCCGCGTTGATGTGTCTGAAACCGAAAAGGAGATTAAGGTATCGGCTGAATTACCGGGCATGGAAGAAAAGGATATAGATCTCTCCCTCACCCGGGAGGCGCTGACCATTAAAGGCGAAAAGAAGGGAGAGGCAGAAGAGAAAGGGAAAGATTTTTACCGGATGGAACGCACCTATGGCTCATTTACGCGTACGATCCCTTTGCCCGTAGAGGTGGATACGGACAAGGCAGAGGCTACGTTTAAGAAGGGCGTGCTCGACATCACGCTGCCAAAAACGGCCAAGGCGATTGAAGAGACGAAAAAGATCTCTGTAAACTCAAAGTAGCGCAAGATACAGCAGAGGGGGCCCAGAAGCCCTCTCTGCCTTCCGGGCAACCGTATCCTGCAAAGACATACCCTGCTAATCCAAAAACATCTGTAAAACACTGAAATATTATATATTGCTATATTATAGTGCATTAATGTATCACAATAAGATAGATTATTGCATGGCCTCCTCTCCAGATAGTGTTTCGTGCGGAGGGTAAGGAAGAAGAGGGCGAGGAATTGGGATTTATCGGTAACCTACACGTCCGACCGCTTGTCCCGGACGACGGCTATCTTTCGGGCGAAACCGGTGAAAAAATAACCCGACCCGCCCTCACTCACGACCTGCAGCAGCTTGTCCGCATCGTTGATGGAGATTCCGGCCATCACAGTGACGCCTCTTTTAAAGAAGGGATCCGGCCACATGCTGGCCGTGGGACCGGCCAGTATAATCTCTCTTGCGATTGTGCACGCAGCAAGAATCTCATCCAGGCCGCCCTCGACCATCGAGGAACCTGTTATGATCACGACGTCAGCCTTTCTCACTACGCCTTTCATGGATGCGGGGCTGCGCCAGAAGTGACGCTCATCCTCTTTCAGTGCCTGAGGATGTTTATCTATGATACACAGTGCATTCGTCCTACCCTTCAGTTTTTTGATGAAAGGAACGAACGCTCCTATCATGACGAGTCTGTCACGGTCTTCGATTTCCACCACGTCCAGTGCGTCGGCACCCTTCTTTACGCGGGCGCCCCTTATGCCTTGTTCCTTTATCAGTGCGGCCGAAAGCGCATTGACGACCGCTATGCCGATTGAGCGTTGCAGACTGTTATCACTCTCGGCAAGGTTGATCAACTCCAGTGCTTTCTTTCCTTTTAGCCTTCCGGAAGCAGGCATTTTGGCTGCAGAGCGGGGGCAGCAGACCGTGTCTGCCAGGTCTCTAGGGGTGAACGCAACGCCGGCATCTCCCGTGCAAAGTTTGACTGCCGTATAAAAGACTCCCATGCGGATATCCTCAACGACAATATCTCTCCTCCGGAATGTTGATTTCATCGTCCTGATGAGCTCTTCGATAATGGTCATCTCTCACATCCCGCCCATATCCGCTAATCAATAACAATAACCTCTTTTTGGGTTTTGTGCAGGCATTCGCTGACACCGGTTTCGGTAACGAGATAATTGTCCGTGACAACGGCCCACGCCTCACTGTTAATAGCCCACGGGTGGACGGTCAAATTCATCCCGGCCTTGATCTTCATCGGTTCGTCAGGTCTGATGGCCGGTCTTTCCACGAGATCGTAACCCTGGCCGTGGGCGTAAAGCCGGCGCTCGGGAAGATAACCTCTCTTCTGAAGAAATTCGTTGTTCATTTCCCACAGCTCCCCTGGATCTGCCCCCGGCTTCAGAACGCTTAAGGACGCTTGCTGCGCTTCTATGCAGCATCCCATCGCATCTACGAGCGCCTGCGCCGGCTTGCCTAGAGAAAAGACTCTGCCTATCTCAGTATAAAAACCACCAGGGCCGTTGGTTTCGATCAGCACGTTAATCTGGTCCCCCTCCCTGATAATCCTGTTCTGGAAGTGGCGAACCTGCCATCTGATGACAACGCCCTTGGGGTTCGAGCCGACAAGAATCAATTGTCGCGTGCTGCCTCGTTTCGCCATCGCATACTGCGCTTCGACGAATACCTCCCAATCCCTGAGTCCCGGGCGGATAGATTTTCGGACGTGCTCCATAGCCTCATCCTGCAGTCTGGCTGTCTCTTTGATAAATCCGATCTCCTCCGGACTCTTGACCGCTTTGAGATTATCGATGTAGTCGGTTGCATCGACGAACTTATAGCCCGGCAGGTGTTTTCTTACATATTCATAAAATGTAATGGGGATAGACGTTCTGCCGACGAGGCCTATTGTGGCGCGTTTTTTTGCCTTTAAAACGCCGACGGCCAGTTCCGCATCCATGGTGCCTGTGTAATACATCGACGGGAAATAAGGCGCGCCCAATCTCTGTTTAATGCCACGCGCAGCCCATTGCGGAGGAAAGTACTCGCTCGGGGGATAGTTGCCGCAGGCGATCGTGGTCATCCCGTCGTCGAGGGGAAAAATTACCGTGAACGGATAACTTTCTCTTGCCGGAAAATCGCTGAACCATCGTATGTACCCGCCCAGGAACTCCTCATCCTGCCGCATGAGGAGATAGTCGATCTTGTGCTCACGCATAACGTCACGGGCCGCTTTCCATCTTCGCTCAAGTTCGGCATCGGACACCGTCGGTGTCAGCCGCTCTCTTGGGTTTTCCATGATAGCTCCTCCTTATTATGCACGCAGATATTGTTCCCGCACGTCGAAAACGTCTTTACCTGGTTGCTCATTTCTATACTTTGGGTCGAATAGTTGTCAAGGAAAATGAGGGACGTGAAAATGAGGGACGGATGCTTAACTCTAAGGTGCAGAGCTACGCCGATTATGTCAATAAAGACATCTTGACAGCTGAGCACACTAATGTATAAATGTCAGACATATAGGCGAAAAGGGGATTGCAGGACGCCTAACCTTATTATCGTTGCAAAGAGAGAGCAGAAGTTGAAAGGAGGAACAATGGACGGATTGCGCCAAAAACAAGTGCACGAAGATACCTGGATACCCACGGTCTGCGGCAGGTGCTACGGTTCCTGTGGAATACGCGTGCGCCGCGTGAACGGGGTAGCAGTCAAGATAGAGGGACAGCCACTCTCCACACAGGGCAGCCGTGGTGGAACGTGCGCCAAAGGTCTGTCCGGACTCCACGTCCTGTATGATCCTAATCGTCTAAACGTTCCGCTGAAAAGGACAAATCCTGAGAAAGGCCTCTTTGCTGACCCCGAATGGAAAGAGATCACGTGGGATGAGGCCCTCGATGAGATTGCGACCAAACTTAAGGCCGTCATAGAAAAAGACCCGAAGAGGCTTTTCTACCAGACCACCACCTGCCGCGCACCGTACCTGAGGGGCAACAGTCGTCCCATTATGAGGACCCTCGGCCCTCCGGTCAGCTTTGTGGGCGGCGGAGGCCTGCATTGCGGCGCAGGGGCGCATCTGGTTGCAGGCATGGTGCACGGATCGTGGTCGATCGTTCCTGATTTCAAGTACTGCAAGTATGCGATCTACTTCGGCGCTAACAAGGGTGGTGGCTCGGGGCACTCGGCAGCGACATGTATCAGGCTTGCTGCGGAGGCGCGAACACAGGGCACGAAATTTGTCGCCTTTGATCCGATGCGTAACTTTGCGAGCAGCAAGGCTACGGAATGGTTCCCCATAGTCCCCGGTACGGATGGGGCCGTTATATTGGCAATGTGCAACGTGATCGTGAATGATCTGAGGATCTATGATGAAACGTTTTTAAAGTGGAAAACAAATGCCCCTTACCTTGTAAGGCAAGATGGCCGGTATGTACGGGATGTAACAAGCGGAGAGCCGCTCGTGTGGGATTCTGTTGCGGCGAAAGCCAAGCAGTATGACGATACCGCCATTGGCGACTTTGCCCTGGAGGGGGAATACGACGTCGAAGGGAAGAAATGTCATCCGGTTTTTCAACTGGTAAAAGAGCACCTCAAAAAGTATACCCCTGAGATGGCTTCCAAGGTGAGTGATGTTCCTGCAGCAAGCATCCGGCGTATCGCTACTGAGTTTGCACAAGCGGCCAGCATCGGAAGTACGATAACCATCGATGGTCATAATCTCCCCTACAGGCCCGTTTCAGCGGTTCTCTTTCGAGGGGGAGAGGGCCACGAAAATTCCTACCACACGTGTGGTGCAGTCGCTCTCCTCAATCAGATAGTCGGCGCAGCAGACGTGCCGGGCGGCACAGTCGGATGGACACCACAATCATTCGGTTTCCCCACGACCGGGAAACCGGCTATGCACATCGGCAGGGGCAAAGATGGCATGCTCACGGTTGATCGGTTCGGGCCTACCTTCGCGTGGAGTGGTGGAGCGCCGTGGCCCCCAAAAATGCCTGAGTTTCGGGGTGATGATCCGGCGCTCCATGATATCTTCGCGACCATGTTTCATTCACCATTCCTTGCCTCGTCCGACCAGGAAGAGATGTGGCAGAAGATCGGATTGAAGGGTGGCATTGAAATGATGATTTCCTATGGCGCGAATACCATTTTGAGCATAGCGAACAGGGAGATCGTTGCCGAAACGCTCAAAAGGATACCGTTCATTGTTGTCTCCGAACTCTTCTCAACAGAACTCGCAGAAGGCTTTGCCGATATACTCCTGCCCGATACCTGTTATCTAGAGCAAACTGATTGTTTCGCAGGCTCGGGTATGGGGTTCAGTCTGCCCTTCGCCAAAGATGACTGGGCGTATCACATTACCCAACCTGTCGTAGATCCGATGTACGAACGCAGAGATTTCCCGGATGTTCTATGGGAATTGGTGGACAGGGTAGGCAGACGGGATCAGCTAATGGGGGTCATGAATGAGGCGTACAGTCTCAGTGATGAATACAAGGTCAAACCGGGTGAGAAAATCACGCGACTGGAGATGTGCGACAGGGTGGTAAAGAGTCTTTTTGGTCCTGAGCATGACTGGGAATGGTTTAAGAAGCATGGATTCATCACCTGGCCCAAGAGGGTAGAAGAAGCCTACTGGAGGTGTTTCACCGACTGCAGAACACCGATCTATTTCGAGCACTTGATCGACATAGGTGAGAAGACAAGGGAGATCACCGGTAAACTCGGCATCGATCTTGATACTGCTCAGTACACCCCGTTCATTTCATGGACACCCTGTTCGGTCCATCGCGCGAAGGATCCTGCCTATGACCTGTACTGCTTCTCGTATCGTGATATCATCCATACAGGCTCGCACACCATGGAGCAGCCCTGGTTGGACGAACTCTCCCATATGAACCCGTATACCTATAACATCGTGATGCACAGCGAAACCGCAAAAGAAAAGGGCCTGAAGGACGGAGACCTGGTGGAATTGGAAACCGAAACAGGCCGCAAAGTGGAGGGACCGCTTAAGGTGTTGACCGGCATACACAGGAAAGCAGTGGGCATTGCGGCATGTGCCGGCCACTGGGCGAAAGGCATGCCCATCGCCAAGGGTAAAGGCGTGAATTTCGACATACTGCTGGAATTGGACATGAAACATTGTGACCCTGTCAGTTTTAACATGGAGACTGCAGTAAGGATCAAAATGAGAAAAATAGATTAGAAAGGAGTCTGCGCAATGGCTCGCTGGGGGATGGTGATAAATCTGCAAAAATGCGTAGGCTGTTACGCCTGCGTCCTAGCCTGTAAACAAGAACACTTCTTGCCGCCGGGAATCTTCTGGGGTAGGGTGGTGGTCGGTGAAACAGGCCACCACGCCGCGATCTCAAAGGTGGCGTATCCTGTGCTCTGCAATCACTGCGAAGATGCGGCGTGCGTGAAGGCATGCCCCACCGGGGCTACGGTGCAGAGGGAGGACGGCATAGTAACCGTTGATTCGGATAAATGTGCGGGATGCAGATATTGTGTACTGGCCTGTCCCTACCAGGCAAGAACCTATTACGCCGACGACAAGAGAGAATATTTCCCTGGTCAGGGTCTTACCCCATTGGAGATAATCGGCAGAGAGTTATACCCTCATCAGGAGGGGAGTGTGCTCAAGTGCAACTTTTGCATTGAAAGGATTGATAGCGGGATAAAAAAAGGCTTGGTGCCCGGCGTGGATCGCGAGGCGACTCCGGCGTGCGTTATTGCCTGTCCGGCTAAAGCGCGTTACTTCGGTGACCTCAATGATCCGAATAGCGAAATTACTCTCCTGATGAAAGAGAAGAAGGCATCACAGTTTCATCCGGAATTCGGCACAGACCCTTCTGTTTACTACATTCTACGATAGGGCACGTCAAGAGACTTATGAAAAGGACAAAGAATTTTTGTCACAGATGCACGCAGATAAGAACAGAAGAGATGAAAACGGATGGAGTTGCTCGTGTCCAGCATTGTGATACTGCACCAATGCTGTCCACACCCTACCGCCGTGCGGCGGGCGAGGACCTGTTTCCCCCACCGGAGGTGTGCAGGTTGACCCGAGATGTCGCTTTATCACAGCTCCGGTCCAAGAATGACTATCCGCTTTTATCTCGGTTTTCATCCGACTTTATCTGCGATCGAAAAGTAGTTCCAAAGTTGATTATCTTGACAGTTCCCGATGATTCAAGAGGAGGACGGAGCTATGAAGGCCTATGAATGGATGGTAAAGCCCACACCTCAGACCGAATGGATAGATGGCCGCGGAATCCTCTTCTGGATCGCCTTTTTCTTCATCGAGCTTGGCGCAGCGACCTTCCTGGTTTCTTCATTGTTTGGAAATCTTTTCGGGGAATTCATTGGCTGGCTGATGTGTGCAGTCTTAGGCGGTGGGTTTCATCTCGTCTACCTAGGGCATCCGTTCAGATTCTATCGAATGATTCTCAGGCCACAGACGTCCTGGATTTCTCGAGGCTTGCTCTTCGTAACCGGCTTTCTTACGTTAGGCTTCATTCATATGGCTTTGTCTCTCTGGGCCGCCTCCAATGTTGTCCTGCTCGTAGTGACCAATGTTCTGGCTTTCCTGGCAATCATCTATGGCGGATTTGCAATGAGCTACATTCGCGGCATTCCGCTCTGGAATTCGGCACTGTTGCCGGTGCTTTACACGGTTGCAGGGCTATGGGGCGGCGCTGAACTGAGTGCGGTGGTCGAGCTGCAGAGAGGTGGGCCGGGGAATGCCATGCTCGAAGATCTCATCAAAATTCTGCTTGCAGCGTTCATTATCATTTTTCCAACGTATCTCATAACTGCCAGGTATGGCTTGGCAGCGGGAAGGACCTCGGTCAGTGAAATAGTCAAAGGGAAATGGTGGCCTCTTTTTTGGGTAGGGGTAATTTTGTTTGGCATAGTACTGCCGATAGGGGTAATCATCACGAGCCTTGTCTTAGGCATCAGTGGAATTCCAGTCACCCTCTTATATTTTTCCGTGGTGTTCGAACTGATTGGCGATCTGATCTTGAGGTACCTCATACTGAAGGCCGGCTACTACAATCCACTGGTGCCGATGCCTGGAGCCTAGAACTCGATGAGAGAGGTTATCAATCATATGACGGGGCGGACACATGTTCAATAACGTCAAAGGAAAAAGAGTCTTTGAGAGAGTTGTCGACGAGATTAAAGGAGCCATCGAGTCGGACAAGTTAAAGCCGGGCGACAAGTTGCCCGCTGAAATAGGATTGGCAAAAGAGCTGGGGGTCAGCCGCGTTACGGTAAGAGAAGCTTTACGAATATTGGAGCTGTCAGGTCTCGTCGTAATAAAACAGGGAACCAAGGGAGGGGCTTTTATAAAGAAAGCAGACGCCCCGCAGAGACTGAAGGAATGTCTTTCTGATCACCTGAAGCTCGGAAACATCACTATTGATCAACTTGCGGAAGCAAGGTTCTGGATCGAATCGATTATTATCGAAATGGTCGGGCAGAAAGCAAGAAAAAAGGACTTCCAAATGCTGCGAGGGTCGATACAAAGGGCAGAGGAGTTCTCGCGGCTGGGAGACGAAAAGAAAAGAATTGACGAGAACTGGAACTTTCATGTCATGCTCACGAAAATAGCAGGAAACTATATTTTGACTGATACCTTGCGCTCAATAAACGAACTGATGCGGTACATGATGCTCAAGATAACGCCGGATAAAAAAATCAGTGAAAATGCATTCAAGGCTCACAAAGAAATCGTGGATCTCCTCGAATTCGGCGACCTGGAAAAGGCTAAGCGGGTTAACAAAATGCATATCCAGGATTTGAACAATCGTCTGAGAAAGAAGTATTTGAGAGCGCAGGCCCGCAAGGACAAGAATATTTAGGGAGGTATGGCAAGGAAAGAGTTTTCAGTACAACAGAGGGGGTGAATATACCCAGGGTTCTCACGTACATCAATGTGGTTTCTTGCAAACAAGAAAACGTAAAAAAAAAGGGGGTACGCCATGAAAGCGGGAAGCCGGGTAGTTTTGGTCCTGTGTGCTACATGCATTCTGTGTGTTTTTTTAGTCCATTCTTCGATAGCTCAAACAAAACCTGTGAAACTTACCTTTTCTCACTTCTGGCCTGTCGGTCATCCAGTGACTGAAAACCTTGCCGAATGGGGAAAAGAGGCAGAGAAAAGAACTAAGGGAGGAGTGACAGTGGTCATGTTCCCGGGCGCCACACTCACTCCCGCGGACAAGTGTTACGACGGTGTGGTCAAAGGGATCTCGACCATGGGGTCTTCAGCACTCAGTTACACACGGGGCAGGTTTCCTTTGATGGAGGTAACAGATCTGCCATTAGGCTATAAAAGCGCGATGTCCGCCACAAAGCTGAGCAATGCCGTCTATAAAAAGTTTCACCCGAAAGAGTTGGACGATGTGAAGGTCATGTTCTTTCATGGGACGGGTCCACAGTTGTTTCACACAAAGAAGCCGGTGAGAACGCTGGAGGACTTAAGGGGGATGAAGATCAGGACCACGGGACTCGGCGCCAAGATAGTGACCGCCCTGGGGGCAACGCCAGTGGCCATGCCCATGGGTGACACGTATGATGCGCTCAGTAAGGGCGTTGCGGACGGATCAACCGCGCCGATTGCATCTCTGGAAGGATTCAAATGGGGTGAAGTGGTCAAGTACACGACCGAGAATTTTGGTACCGCCTATACCACGATCTTTTTCGTGGTCATGAACAAAAAGACGTGGAATTCAATAACGCCTGAGAATCAAAAGATCATCGAACAGATGAATGATGAATGGGTCGAGAGGATAGGGAAGGTGCAGGAGAATTACGATCTCAGCGGCCGGAATTTTGCCCTTAAGCTGGGCAACAAAATCATATCTCTCTC
>DATKNH010000038.1 GCA_035541455.1 Syntrophorhabdales bacterium | reverse complement strand
TTCAACTTAGAAGCCTGTTCGCGCGCAACAGCGTCATACGCCTGCTTCAGCTTGATATGGAGCCTGGCCCTGGCCAGCACCTCATCCTTGTCGAAAGGCTTGGTGACGTAGTCAAAAGCCCCGAGCGAAAGGCCTTTAACCTTGCTTTTGCTGTCGTCCATAGCGGAGATAAAGATGACCGGGATATCGGTGGTTGCGGGATCAGCCTTAAGTTTTGCGCACGTCTCGAAACCGCTCTCGTCAGGCATCATGATGTCAAGCAGGATCAGGTCAGGGCGTGCCGTTCGGGCTTGCTCTCTGCAGGCCGGACCGCTATCTGCAGTGAGCGTGAGAAAGCCTTCTTTTTTGAAGATGGCTTCCAGCAGCCTGACATTGACCGCCACGTCATCAACAATGAGTACGGTAAGACCCCGGTTCATGGGCTCTGATCCACCGGAAGCCCGAGGGAGTGTATCTCACCGAGAATCCTCCCCTTATCGTAAGGCTTGACGATGTAGCCGTCGCACTGGGCGTCGAATGCACCCCACACATCACCCCAGTTGCTGAGCGCGGTCGTCATAATGATCTTCACCCCGTCGAGCGCGTTGATATTCATCCTGCTTTCAAGGCTGCGAATTTCGGTCAACGCTCGCTGGCCGTCCATTTCAGGCATCATGATGTCGAGGCAGATCAGGTCATAGGGTCGCCCTTCCTCCCACGCACGGCGGAAGGCATCGGTGGCCTCCCTGCCGTTGGCCGCAGTGTCGCACTCCCCGTATGGCATCAGGATGTGCTGCATGAGCCTTCGACTTGTAGCATCATCGTCTACAACAAGTGTTCTCATTTTATTCCGCCCTCCGCTTTTGAAGATGAAAGAAATCCCTGCAGCCTGTGTAGCTCGCCCTCGAGCTCTGCCATGAGAGGAGCAACACTCTGCACATCGGCGGCATTCCGTTCTATCTCAAAGGCCACGTCTCTCATCGCAGCAGCCTCTACGTTGGCAGCTGCCCCCTTCAATGAGTGTGCGTGCAGTTTCACCATGGCCGCATTGCCCTCAGTTACAGCCTGGTCCAGCCGTTCAAGCTGGCCTGAGGCATGCTCGAGGAATATGTCTATGATTTGCGACACCAGTTCCTCGTCGCCATCCAGGCGCTTGAGCAGTGCGTCCCTGTTGAAAATGACGGGCCGGTCTGCCTCCCCGGACGACTCCGCGGGGGTTTGCGCGCGACTGGGCAGGTCGAGCATTCGTCCGATCGCTTCGGCGATGTCTCCAGGCTGGACGGGTTTGGAAATGTAGTCATCCATACCGGCCCTGATACATCGCTCCCGGTCACCTTTCATTGCGTGCGCTGTCATGGCAACAATAGGAACATGGCGGCGCCCTTCTTGCTTTTCGCGCTCCCGGACCAAAGCTGTTGCCTCAAAGCCATCCATTTCCGGCATCTGCACGTCCATGAAGACGATATCGTAGGCAACCCCGTCGAGCGCGTTAAGTGCCTCTTTACCGTTCTCGACAATATCAGCCCGATACCCTAATTTCTCCAGCATCTTTGTGACGACTTTCTGGTTGGTAACGTTGTCTTCTGCGACGAGAATGTGGACGTTGCGTTTCTTTTGCTCTTCGATGAGATGGCGGGTGATCAGCGGCGCCCCTTCCCCCGTGGAGGCCATCCGATCCGCACCCATGTCGAGGGCAAGGCACAAAAAAAGCTGAGCGCTTCTTACTGGCTTGGTGAGATATGCGGCAAACCCGATCTCTTTCATCGACTTGCCATCTCCCTGCTGGGTTCTCGCTGATGATCAGGCCGATCTCGGCGATGACCGCGGTCTCCCGGGCTAGGCGAAGCGCTGCTTCCTGGCTTTTCTTTAGCGCCTCTTCGTTCTCCTTCAGTTGCAATTCATTTTCTGCGGTAGTACCCGAGACAGAAGTATGTCTTTCCTGTTGTGGGGGCACTGAGAGCTCCTTAGAAGCATCTCCAGGCGGGTTGATTTCCGCCAAAAGAGAAACCTAAAACTCTCTAAAGTCGTTCTCCTCCAACGGAATCAACTCATCTGCCCGTGGCTCTCTTCTTTGGCGATATGGACGGGAGTGAGGCGCCGCTCTTTTTGTCATTGCAGAGGATGAGCAGACGGGTTTGCTAATTGTTGGGCGGGAGACGCTTTGGTTGCCGCTCACTAGAGATACTAATTCCGAGACAAATTTCTTTAACTGTTCCGCCTGAGCGTTCATCTCCTGGGAAGCTGATGCTGATTCTTCCGCGCTCGCTGCGTTCTGCTGTACCACCTTATCCATTTCCGCAACGGCCTTGTTGATTTGTTCTATACCTTGCGCCTGTTCCTGGGAGGCGGCTGTTATCTCGCCAACGAGATCGGTGACCTGCTTGAGAGACAGGGCTACCTCCCGGTAAGAATCGTCCGTGCGGCGAACAAGCTCTGCGCCCTCCTGCACCTTTTTGATTGTTCCCTCAATCAAGTGCGACGTGTTCTTCGCCGCCTCTGATGCGCGCATGGCCAGGTTCCTCACCTCGTCAGCCACCACTGCAAATCCGGCCCCTGCTTCTCCTGCCCGGGCCGCTTCCACTGCTGCATTCAGGGCAAGAAGGTTTGTTTGAAAGGCTATCTCGTCGATTGTCTTGATGATCTTGGAGGACTCTTCGCTCGCTCTGGCTATCTCCTCTATTGACTGGACGAGAGCCCTCATTGATTCACGGGCCCTCTTCATCAAATTTGATCCTTCGACAGCAGCCTGGTCTGTTTTTCGAGCGTTATCGGCGTTCTGGCGGGTCATGGATGTCATCTCTTCAATAGAAGCCGATGTCTGTTCCAATCCTGCTGCCTGCTCGGAAGCACCCTCAGCAAGGGTCTGGCTCGCAGACGCAACCTGTGAAGAGGCGGACGCCACCTGCTCAGCGCCGTCGGTCAGGCCTTCTATAATGCTACTGATGGGCCTGGATATGGAGCGGGCCATAATAACCGACAAGAACAACCCAACCGCTGAAGTCAGCATGAGTACGGCAAGAATGATGTAGGAAACCCGTGCAAGGCCGGCCAGCTCTTCGAAATAGACTCCGGTTCCTATAACCCATCCCCAGGGCTGGTAGAGTTTGAAGTAGGCCATCTTAGGAGATGGCTTTGTGTCGTCCAGCTTAGGCCACATATATTCGATTGCTCCCTCACCCTTCTCACGGGACGCAGCGGCCATCTCCGCAAAGATATTCCTTCCATTCGAATCCTTGTACCCTGATTGATCTTTGCCCTCCATTTCCGGCTTTATCGGATGCATAATCATCTGAGCGTTAAGGTTGCTGACCCAATAGTAATCGTTCTTGCCATAACGCAGCTCCTTGAGAAAGGAGAGTGCCTTTTTCTTAGCGTCGTTCAAGGAAAGCTCTCCCGCGGCTGCTCGTTTGTCATAGTCAGAGACCAGGGCGTAGGCTACGTCGGTCAGCTGCTTAACTTCCCTGACCTTGGCATCGTACATCGATGCCCGGTACTTGGCATAAACCCAGACAAGGCATAGGGTGAAACAGAGAGTAACCACCACACCGAGTGAAATTATTTTCTTTGAAAGGCTAAATCTGCGTCCCATGTCCGGTCTCCTCCTTCAGCTAGGTCATGCTTCATGTGGCCTCGTTGAATCCGTGAGTTTTGTGCCACCTGCTACGGCGAGCCTGCGAAACATCTTTACCTCAGCATGGTGCGCGGCCACGCCGAACATGTCGTCTCCTGTCAGACGTGCGGCGAAGAGCGAGGGCTTGTCCGTGTCAACGGCATTCATATTCATGACTCCACTGTCTTCCCATCTGCACCTTTGTGGCTCCGCAGGCTGTGCTGTCCCTTGCGTAGCCATTCCGGGGCGGAACTTTCCTTCCTCAATCAGTTGTCGCGCAGTTTTGATCCGACTTAAGGAGGGGTCTTTGTTAAGTTTGTTTGTGCCATTCCGATAACCTATCAAGGGGATACGCGTTTGAACTGGGGGTCAAAATGAGAGTCCTCGTTGTTGATGATTTCCCTACTATGCGAAGAATATTAAAGAATGTTTTGCGGCAGCTGGAGATGAGGGATACACTGGAAGCAGGGAATGGCAAAGAGGCACTGGAGGTCCTGAAAAAAGAAGAAGTGGACCTGATCCTGTGTGATCTACTGATGCCTGAGATGAATGGCATAGAATTGCTGCGGGTGTGTAAAGACGATCCCCAACTCAGCAATATCCCGTTTATCATGGTAACTGCCGAGGCGCAGAAGAAGGCAGTTATGGAGGCCATAAAGGCGGGCGTGGACAATTACATAACCAAGCCGTTCACGCCCGAGAGATTGAAGGACGCTATCAATAAAGTAGCTTCGAGAAATCCGCAGTAACTCTCCGTTCATACTGACGTCATTTGACCCATCAATCCGAAGAGAGAATCTTCTTCTTGATGCCTGTGTACCACTGTCTATGTGAAAGAAGAGTCGATGACGTAAGAGAAAGTTTTTGTTGGACAAAGGTCGCGAAAGGTGTAATATAACGTTGGGTCGGTGCTGGAAAAGAAAGGCCAAACCACTGACGCAGGCCTTTGTATACATATGACAGGACGAGGGGAAGCAATGGAAAAAGGCAATATACTGGTCGTCGATGATGAAGAGCACGTGCTTAACGTTCTCAAAGAGTATTTGACGAGCAAAGGCTACAAGGTTGACGCACATCGCTCAAGCGAGGCCGCGCTCCTCGCCCTCAAAAAGAACGAAAACCAGGTCATGATCACCGACCTGAAGATGCCCAAGATAGATGGTATCCAGCTCATAAAGTTTATTCAGCAGGAGTATCTGAACACGCTGGGGATAGTGCTCACTGGTTATGGTAGCCTCGAAACAGCTATAAGTGCCATGAACCATGGCGCCTTCGCTTATGTCCTGAAACCTTTCAAGTTTGAGGAACTGCTTTCAACCGTCGAGTCGGCCATGTACTATTACCAGCTTCTCAATAGCGAGAACATCCCCAAGAAACTGGTAGCCAGGGGAAACGTATTGCGCAGGTTCGCAGAAACGAATGCGGTCCGCGAGAATACAATTCTGCGGAGCCAGATGCGGGACAAGTACAAGTTTGAGAATATCGTGGGTGTCAGTTTCCAGATGCAGAAAGTGTTTGAGATGGTGGAGAAGGTCGCCGACACAAACGCCACCGTGCTCATCACCGGCGAGAGCGGCGTGGGCAAGGAGCTCGTGGCAAGGGCCATACATTATAATTCCTCTCGAAGGACAAGGCCGCTCGTCGTGGTTAACTGCGGTGCCATCCCTGAAGAACTCCTGGAGAGCGAGCTTTTCGGTCACGAAAGGGGGGCCTTTACCGGTGCGATAAAGACGAGATTCGGCAGATTCGAGCTGGCGGATGGCGGAACTATTTTTCTGGATGAGATAGGAGACATGAGCCTGAAGCTTCAGGTCAAGCTCCTTCGGGTGCTTCAGGAGAAGTCTTTCGAGCGAGTGGGAGGCTCAAAGACCATCCACGTCGACGTGAGAATACTCGCGGCTACACACAGGGATCTTGATGCGCTGGTCAAGGCGGGCAAGTTCAGGGAAGACCTTTATTATAGACTCAATGTTGTACCCATCCCCATCCCGCCGCTGCGTGAGCGACGTCAGGACATACCGCTTCTATTGAACTATTTTCTCGACAGGTGGAACAAGATTAATAACACAAAACTGGAGGGCCTGACAGAGCAGTCGCTCGACGTCCTGACAAGCTACGATTATCCCGGGAATGTACGGGAACTCCAGAACATAGTGGAGCGCCTTGTAGTGATAAAAAAGAAGGGATTCGTGAGCATAGAGGATCTTCCGGAAAAGCTCTATGCGGGCAAACCCGACGAAGTGGAACTGGACGTACTCCGGGGGTATGACACGCTCGTTTCCGATTTTGAAAAGGCCCTCATACTCAAGGCGCTCAACCAGACAAACGGCGTAAAAAGCCAGGCCGCACGTGTCCTCCAGATGAACAGGACCACCCTCATCGAAAAAATGAAGCGCCTGGGCCTCGAATAAGTTTTCAGCCCTCCCGAAATAGCATTTCTGTCAAGATTCTGACGTCGAATAGCAGCCTTTAGCCATCAGTCAAAAGGTTTAAGCGGTACCAACTGCCGTCGTAAAAATCATACGTTATCAAGTCAGAGGCGCATCGTTTTCTTTCTCGCTTCGGGTCTTGGGCTAATTCTTGGCTCCGGGACGCCCGTGCCGGGCTGTAGGGCCGATCACTGAATACCGACGCAAACCGATCCACGTTCAGAACCGGCAGGTTGGTATGGTTCTTGCTTCGGTATCCCTCCATAATGTCCAAACCGGAATTGAATCTTCTCAACTACGCCTTTTCCGAATTCACGAAAGCGTCGGACTCGCTCATGGCCTATTACCATTCTCTTGAGACGCAGATCCGGCACCTGAAAGAGCAGGTAGAGGAGAAGAATGATCAACTCGAAAAGGCGCGGGAGTATCTACATACCATTCTCGACTCTCTTCCTGTCGGTGTTGTCGTGCTCGAAAAGGGCCCCGGTCCGGTCTTTTCCAACAAGAATGCCAGGAGACTCAACGGGTTTGGATTGGTCGACAATCTCATGAGGAGCGGCGAGACTTTTGGTGAGCTGAAGGATCGCACCGGCTGCTTCAGGTGGAGAAGAGAGGTCCTGGAGAATGGTTTCGAGGGAAGAGAAGTCGTTGTTTTTGAGGACGTAACGCAGGTCGAAAGGATGAAAGAAAGACTGGAGCGTGACGAACGGCTGCGGGCCATGGGCGAGATGGCCGCGCGCATTGCCCACGAGATCAAGAACCCGCTGGGCAGTATGGAGCTTTTTCTTTCCATGCTTCAACAGTCCAAACTGAGAAAGGTGGATAGAAGGTACGTTGAACATGTGCTTTTCGGTGTGAAGGCGGTCGACCGCGTCATTAACAACATTCTGTCATACACGCGACCCAAAACACTCGTGCTGCAGGAAGAGAGTCTTGCGGACCTCGTGAGAGATACGGTCGAGTTCATGAAAGTTTCCATAAAGAGCCGTGATATTGCGATACGGCTTGAGCTTGCCCACGAAAGGCGCTTTGGTTTCGATCCTGACCTGATGAAACTGGTCATGATGAACCTGTTTGCAAACGCCATGGACGCTATCCCCACCCAGGGTTTGATCACTATAGGGATCAAAGAGGAACGCGGCTATGTCGTTGTGAGCGTGGGCGATGACGGCGCGGGCATGACCGAAGAGATACGCAAAAACCTCTTCAACCCCTTCTTTACGACAAAAGACAAGGGAGTGGGTCTGGGGCTGTTTATAGTCTACAACATCGTCAAAGCACACGCTGGTTACATAGAGGTTGAATCGCAGCCGGGTGCCGGCTCGACGTTCCTAATATACTTACCCGAGAAGAGGATATGAAAACAAACATACTTGTGGTGGATGATGATCTCCATATGAGACTTGCTCTTAAGGAGTCGCTCAACAAGGCTGGCTATGCGGTATCCGTCGCCGAAGACGGATTGAAAGCCACCGAGGTGATAAAGCGGGGTTCCTTTGATCTGGTGATCACCGACGTGAGAATGCCTCATAAAAGCGGCATTGACCTGCTTGCAAGCGTGAGGGAGGCCTCGTCGCTGGTGCCTGTAATTCTCATCACCGCTTACGGCACGATACAGGATGCGGTGAAAGCCATAAAGGAAGGGGCTTTTGACTACATCCAGAAGCCCTTCAATACAGAGACTCTCTACGGGGTGGTAAAGCGTGCGTTGGGGCTCAATCGGGGCAAGATCATCTACGCATCGCGTGCGATGAAAGACGTGCTCTGGAACGCTTCCAGGGTGGCGCATTCAGATGCAACCGTGCTAATCCTGGGGGAGAGTGGCGTCGGGAAAGAACTTGTTGCCAAATACGTGCATGAGAGCAGCGAGCGACGTTCGGGGCCATTCATTCCCGTCAACTGCGCAGCCCTGCCCGACAATCTCCTCGAGAGCGAACTTTTCGGCTACGAGAGAGGCGCCTTCACCGGAGCGATGGCGAAAAAGCCTGGCAAGTTTGAGCTTGCGGACAAGGGCACGTTGCTTCTCGACGAGATCAGTGAAATGGATCTCCGGCTCCAGGCGAAGCTTCTCAGGGTTCTGCAGGAGAGGGAGGTTGAGATCATCGGTTCCCGTTACCCGAAGAAGGTGGATGTCAGGGTCATAGCGACCACAAACAGGGACATGAAGAAATGTGTGGAAGAGGGGAAGTTCAGGGAAGACCTCTACTACAGACTGAATGTCTTTCCCATCGTGGTGCCGCCGTTACGTGATAGAAAAGAGGATATCCCTATCCTCGTCGAATACTTTCTAACGAAATACTCCCAGGGTAAAGACACCAGTATCTCTGAAGAGGCAATGGAATTTCTCAAAGAAAAGGCGTGGAAGGGGAACGTGCGTGAACTGGAGAACACGCTGGCGCGTGCCTGCATCCTTTCCGACTACTCCGTGGTGAAGTTGAATCATCTCCAGGACCTCGAGTCAAAAAAAGAGGTGAAGGTCGGCTCGGTAAGGGACATGGAGATGAATCTGATTTTAGACACGCTCCGGTCAGTCAACGGGAATAGAACCCAGGCTGCCTCCATCCTCGGCATCACTGTGCGAACGCTGCGCAACAAGATCAGGGAGTACAAAGAGCTGGGAATTTCCGTGCCGCAGGGGTGCCTCAATGTCGCTCCTTGATCTCGTCAGCAAGGCTCTCGATGTCAGAAACGTCTATCACAAGGTGATAGCGGGCAACATCGCGAATGTCGATACGCCCGGCTTCAAGGAAAAGGATATTGATTTCAAAAAGCAGCTCGAAAGGCGGATGAGCTTTTCCGCCGGCAATGTCGATATCCAGGAATCCCCGCAGGACTCTTTAGGCTTCGCGGCTCTCGACGAGAACACCGTCAATATGGAGACTCAGGTAATGAAGATGACTGAGAATAGTATGTACTACGATGCCTTAGTTCAGGCCATCTCCAAAAAATTCTCGCTGATGCGCTACATAATAAACGGAGGAAAGTAACATGGGAATGTTTGATGTGCTGAAGATCAGCTCTTCCGGGCTGCGCGCCCAGAGGATAAGGATGGAGACGATAGCCACCAACCTCGCCAACATTCACACGACCCGGACGGAAGACGGCGGTCCCTACAGAAAGCAGAACGTCGTACTCAGCTCCGCTGATGCCTCCGGTGACGGCTTTGGTGGGGTATTGAGTAAGAAGCTGGAAGGGGTGGCTGTTGAAGAGATAACCGAGAGCGAAAAGCCTTTTGAAAAGACCCATGATCCTTCGCACCCTGACGCGGACCAGGATGGATATGTGACGTATCCGAATGTGAATGTCCTGGAGGAGATGACGGACATGGTATCGGCTTCCCGCTCGTACGAAGCCAATGTCAATGTCATCAACACGACGAAGCACATGTTCCAGAAATCTCTGGAGATAGCGAAGTAGGAGGAGTCGATGAAGATAGACGGTATAAACGCAAAGGGGATAGCTGATCAGCTCAAAGGTCCGTCAAAAGGAGAGTCATCCTTTGTCGACACCCTCAAGGACTCGATCAAGAGGGTAGGAGAATTGGAGAAAGAGGCGGACAAAGAGGTTGAGAAACTGGCAAAGATGGAGAGCGACGACGTCACAAGCACCATGATGGCCATAGAGAAGGCAGACCTGACCTTCCAGCTGATGATGCAGGTCAGAAACAAAATAATCGACGCCTACCAGGAAATAATGAGGATGCAGGTCTGATAAATGGCGGGCGCTGAAGTTTATATCAACAATGTAAAGAACTTCATCAAGACCACGCCCAAGAAAAGGCTCTACGTGTATCTTTTTGTTTTCGTAGGGGTGCTGGGAGCGGCTATTATCTCCTACTCCCTGACCCAAAAAGAGGATTACCACACCCTCTTTTCCGGCCTTTCCATGGAAGACGCTTCTAATATCGTTGCGAAACTGAAGGAGCTTAAAGTCCCTTATAAACTGGGCATGGAAGGCACCACCGTCTATGTGCCCAAAGAAAAGGCATACGAAATCAGGCTGATGCTTGCCTCTCAGAACGCTTTGCCCGGATCGGGAGGCATTGGATTCGAGCTTTTTGACAAGACGAACTACGGCATGACCGAGTTCATGCAGAACGTCAACTACAAGAGGGCGATTCAGGGAGAGCTTTCCCGTACGATCAACCAGATGCCCGAGGTCAAAGCCTCGCGGGTGCACATCGCAATACCGGAAAAAACACTGTACACAGAAAAAGAAAAGCTGGCCTCGGCGTCGGTATTCCTGAGGCTGAAGCCGGGCAAGACTCTGAGCAAGGAGCAGATCCAGGGCATCGTCGTGCTTGTCGCAGGGAGCATTGAGGGGCTCAAGCCGGAGCAGGTCACGGTCATAGATTCCTCCGGAAAGATTCTCTATAAAGGTGGAGAGCCCGATTCCCCTATAATGGTTTCCGGCCAGCAATTCGAACTGCAGAGAAATGTAGAGCGGCGACTCGAGGAGTCTATCCAGTCCATGCTCGACCGGTTTCTCGGCGCGAACAAGTCCATCGTGCGTGCAACCGCCGATCTGAATCTGCGAAAAGTTGAGGAAGTGCAGGAGGAATATTCTCCCGAGAAGAAGGCCATCTCTAATGAAAAAAGGGCTCACGAGAAATCTATAAACAAAAGTGTCAAGGCGAGTGGTGTACCCGGCGTAGCTTCTAATGTGCCCGGTCCGCAAAGGAACGTGAAACCAGAGGCCCCGGAACGCTCAAGCGAAGCAGAAAAAGAGGAAGCGCAGATCTCGTATGAGGTAAGCAAGACTGTGAAAAAGATAATCGAGCCTTTCGGCGATATAAAGCGGCTCTCACTCGCCATTGTCGTCGATGGAAGATACGAAAAGGTAAAAGGAAAGAAACAGGAGGAGCTTAAATACAATCCGAGATCCCAGAAAGAGCTCGGCGACATCAAGGACCTGGTAGCCCGTGCTGTAGGCTACGACGAGGAGAGGGGCGATAAGATAGAAGTGATCAATATGCCCTTCGAGATGGAAGGCCTGAACGAAGAAAGGGAACTGATGCAAAAGGCTGAGCGCGAGGAGCTGATAAGAAGTCTGGTCATTTACGGGGCACTGGCTCTCGCGGCGCTGCTGCTCTTTGTCTTTGTCGCGCGCCCTATGTTGAAGAAAAGGAAGGAAGAGAAAGCTGCTCTGCCCGCAGAGACGGTCCGGGATGTCTATATCAAGGAAGCGGATGAGGAAGCAGAGGCGCTGGAGGGAACGAAGAAAGCGCCGTCCCTCGGCCCGATGCAGGATAAGGCTCTCGTTTCTACAATCATCAAAGAGTGGGTAAGGGAAAGCCAGTAATGGAACGGGAAGATATCAGCGGGGTCAGGAAAGCTGCGATACTCCTTCTGACCATGGACGAGGAGCTGTCCAAAGAAGTGATCAGGGACCTTGATGAAAGCGAGATCGAGCTGATCGGACAGGAGATCGCCAGGCTGGAATCAGTACCCAGAGAAACCGCCGCGAAGGTCAATGAAGAATTCTCGAAAAAACTGGAACAGAGGGCCAATGACATCGTAGGGGTTCCCGCGAAATTCAAAGGACTGCTCAACAAGAGCCTCGGGGAGGATAAAGCGGAGTCTCTGTTGCAAAACTTGAGGAACGACCAGGTGAAGGCCAGCAAGTTCCTTAAGAGTTGCGACCCTCGCATCCTGGCGAACACGTTGAGAGGAGAACATCCCCAAACAATCTCGCTTGTTCTTTCCAACATGGACATACGACACGCTACCGAAGTGGTGGGATTTCTTCCTCAGCAGGTGCAGAGTGATGTGATAGTACGCATGGCCCATTTGGAAAGGGTTGATAAGAAAATCATCGAAGAGATCGAGGGAGTGCTCAAAGAGCAACTGGAATCAATCGGTGTGGTGGAGGGAAGGCGCCTTGGAGGTGTGGAAGTAGTCGCAAGCATGCTTAATCAGATGAACAGAACGACAGAATCGGAGATTCTTGAGGCGATAGAGGAATCGAATCCTGAGCTCGCCGAGAAGATAAAGCAGCTGATGTTCACCTTTGAAGATCTCCTGAAGACTGACGACAAGGGTATCCAGATGCTATTGAAGGAGGTTTCCTCCGAAGACCTGACTCTCGCGCTGAAGGGAGCTTCTGAATCGCTCAAAGAGAGAATATTGAACAACATGTCGGAGCGTGCGGCAAAAATGCTGAGGGAAGATCTTGAGGCCATGGGGCCTGTACGTGTGTCTGACGTGGAAAAGGCACAGGTGAAGATTGCCATGGTTGCCAAGAAATTGAGCGAAGAGGGAAAGATTGTATTGACTGGAGGAGGCGACACCTTTGTCTGATGAAACAGATCCCCTTGTATTCTACGAGCTGAGCGAACTACTCTCCCAGACCACACCTGAATTCAGACTACTCCTGCAAGAACCCGCGGAAGAGGCTGCGCCGCCTATTGAAGAAGTGGGGGCCGAAAAGGAAGAAATTGCAGCTCCTGAGGAGGAGCCGCCTCCGGAACCAGTCAATATCGAGGAAGAAACCCGTAGGATATTTGAAGAAGCCTTTGCCCAGGGGGAAAAGGCGGGGCACGAGATGGGCATGAAGAAGGTTGAGCCTCTTATCGAAAGGCTCAACCAGTACCTCGCTTCCCTGGAGAGTGTCAGGCAGGAACTGCTGGGAAGGGCAGAGCGCTTTGCAACGGTACTTGCGCTTACGTTTGCCGAGTCGATTGTGCTCAAGGAATGCGCAGAACATAAAGAGATCGCCCGTTCCATGATAAGGAAAGCGTTGGAGGCGTGCGAAGAAAGAGGCGAATGCCTGGTGAGATTACCGAAAGATGATGCGTGGATACTTTCTGCAGAGGGCGTGAGCTCGTGGAAGATCATTCCCGACGAAGAGTTGAAGGAGCCGGGCTTTATCATAGAGACGAGCCTCGGTGATATCGACGGAAGAATCTCGAAGCAGTTCGAAGAACTAAAGAAGGAGTTTCTGGGGACAGCAGCTTAAATGAAGTACAGCGTGACGTGTAAGACGTACGATTACCACGTAAGTCCTACGCGATACGCCTTAAACCTCAAACGTTGCGTTTGTGATGCTGGCAGAAAGCTGTAACTTGACAGTCGAAGAGGAAGAAAGGCTGCGGTCGATCAAAGAGCGACTTGCGACGTTTTATCCCTATCAGATGTACGGGAAAGTGTCGCAGGTGGTGGGGTTGGTAATCGAAGGCAAGGGCCCGGTCTCGTCCGTAGGAGATGCTGCGCTGATTTACCCGACCGACGGCAGACCTCCTATCAACGCTGAAGTGGTGGGATTCAGAGAGGGAAAAACACTGCTCATGCCCCTCGGCGAGTTGCGGGGCGTGGGCGTAGGTTCGAAGATCATCTCGAAGAAGAGCGTGGTCAACATGGGTATAGGTCCGGGACTTCTGGGAAGAGTGATCGACGGGCTCGGTATGCCCATGGATGGCAAAGGAGAGCTGGATAGCACAGAGTACGTACCCATCTACAGGGAGACGGTCAACCCGCTGCGGAAGAAAATGATAGCTGCACCCCTCGACCTCGGGGTGCGGGCTCTCAACGGCCTGCTCACCTGCGGACGCGGGCAGCGTATAGGCATATTCGCAGGTTCGGGAGTGGGCAAGAGTATGCTGCTCGGTATGATTGCCAGACATACTGAAGCGAGCGTCAATGTTATCGGCCTCATCGGCGAGCGCGGAAGGGAAGTGAGGGAATTTCTGGAACGTGACCTCGGCGAGGGCCTCCGGCACTCGGTGGTGATAGTGGCTACCTCTGATCAGCCTCCGCTGATACGTGTAAGAGCCGCCTTCCTGACGGTTGCGATCGCCGAGTACTTCAGGGACAAGAGCGCTGACGTGCTGCTCCTGATGGATTCACTCACCCGTTTCGCGATGGCTCAGCGGGAAGTGGGATTGGCAATAGGAGAGCCTCCAACGACGAAAGGTTATACGCCCAGCGTCTTTTCTCATCTGACAAAAGTTCTGGAACGCACGGGGAACGGCGAGGGCAACGGTACAATGACCGCTATCTTCAGCGTTCTTGTTGAAGGTGATGACCTGGACGACCCTATCGCAGATGCATCAAGGGCGGTTCTCGACGGGCACGTGGTCCTTTCGAGAAAACTGGCTGACGCCAATCAGTACCCGGCCATCGACGTTCTGCGCAGCGTCAGTCGAACCATGAAAGACATCGTCGGGCTCGAGCAGCTCCAGTTTGCCAACAGAATAACGGAAGTACTCTCGGAATACGAGCGGGCCGAAGATCTGATCAACATCGGCGCGTACAACCCGGGAAGTAACAAGAAGATAGACTACGCCATATCGATGATGGACAGGGTGAAGACGTTCCTTACGCAACGCGTTGACGAGAAGGTGACCATCGACAAGACCCTGGACAGCATGAAGCTCCTCTTCTATGCATAGCGGTCGACTCCTGCGCATCATTGAACTCAAAGAACGGCTGATGGAGGAGAAGGAACGGCTGCTCGATCAGCACTCAAGAGAAAGAGACAAGATACTCAGTAATATAGGCGTTATAGACACCGAGATCGAGAGCAACTATGGCGAGCTGTGCTCAAGGTGTCTTGACGGAAATGAATTCGCTTCCATAAAGGAGTACCTTGAGCACCTCGCACGCTTGAAAACAGCTGCATTGAACCAGAAGGAACTGATCGAGAGACAAATCGCAGCTATCCGCAGTGAACTCTACGAAATGTTTAAAGAGATCAAAGTACTCCACGCCTTGAACGAGAAGAGGCTTTCTGCAGCCAGACGAGCAGAAAACAAGAAGTACCAGAAGCTACTCGACGAAATCGCTCTGCGCCTGGAAACACAAAAGAGATGATTGAAGAGACGAGTTATACACCCGGAAAAATTTTCCCTCCTGACAACAATTTCCTCCTTTTCTGCCCGGTTTAATCACATCAAAAACCCCGAAAACCCCCGTATTGCCGCGATTTCCTGAGATGGCACGCTTCTTGTTTTATGAGAATCGCCATGTTTAGTCCTACAACCGCAGGATTTCAAATGAACGATGTGCCGGGATCGCTTCC
>DATKNH010000037.1 GCA_035541455.1 Syntrophorhabdales bacterium | reverse complement strand
GCTCGCCATCATCATCAGCTGCGGTACCATAGCCGGCGCCCTTATTCCCGAGTTCACCAAGGTCTTCACCAGCACCAGCTCCCGTCACGTGCAGGAAGTTATGGCCTCGGCCCGCCAGGGCGGTGCATCGCTCGATATTCTCTCCGGTTTCGTCGCCGGTAACTTCTCCGCCTTCTGGGAAGGGTTGACCATACTCGTGCTCATGCTCGTCGCCTACCTGGTCTCCTTCAACCCGTCCATACAGGCGCTTATGCCCAAGGAATTTGCCTTTGCCGCGCCTGTCTTCGCGTTCGGCCTCGTGGCTTTCGGATTCCTCGGCATGGGTCCGGTGACCATCGCCGTGGACAGCTTCGGCCCGGTCTCTGACAATGCGCAGTCGGTCTATGAGCTCTCCCGCATCGAGAGCGTGCCCAACATTGCGGCTGAGATCAAGGGGCAGTTCGGTTTCGAGCCTGACTTTGAAAACGGCAAGGATTACCTGGAAGAGGCCGACGGCGCGGGAAACACGTTTAAAGCAACAGCCAAGCCGGTGCTCATCGGAACTGCGGTGGTCGGGGCCACCACCATGGTCTTCGGCATCATCATCCTCTTGGAGCGGATCTTCGGCGGCGCGGTTGCCAAGCTCTCCCTCGTGCAGCCGGAGATCATCCTCGGCCTGCTCATGGGCGGTGCGGTAATCTACTGGTTTACCGGTGCTGCGACCCAGGCGGTCGTCACGGGTGCCTATCGTGCGGTCGTCTTCATCAAGAAGAATATTCAGCTCGACAAAGAGACGGCATCGATCCAGGACAGCAAGGAAGTTGTCAAGATCTGCACGATCTATGCGCAGAAAGGCATGATCAACATCTTCGTCGTGGTCTTCTTCATGGCGCTCGCGCTTTCCTTCTTCAACCCGTATTTCTTCATCGGCTACCTCATTGCCATTGCCTTCTTCGGGCTCTTCCAGGCGATATTCATGGCGAACGCCGGCGGCGCATGGGATAATGCAAAGAAGATCGTCGAGGTCGATCTGAAGGAAAAGAACACACCCCTCCACGAGGCAACCGTTGTCGGTGACACGGTCGGCGATCCGTTCAAAGATACGTCGTCCGTCTCCATGAACCCGGTCATTAAGTTCACGACACTCTTCGGCCTGCTCGCTACCGAGATCGCGGTTACCATGCAGTCCCAGGCACTGAAGACCGGCATCGCCATCGTCTTCTTTGTTATTGCGTTGATCTTCGTCTACCGTTCCTTCTACGGCATGAGGATAGGGGAGGAGAAACTGTAACAAAAAACCCGTGACGGGTTACAGGTTGGAAAAGAGGCGCCTCAGGAAGGAGGCGCCTCTTTTCTTATACGCTGTACGCACATTCCGTATTCAGCTCAGATGGCTAACCCATCGAATGATGCTGTCACCGATTATTTTACGGCCTCGAACTGTTTGAAGCCTTCAGGCAGTTCGTGTGTCTGTAGCGGCCGGTCGGCGCGGATGAACTCGCCTGTGTTGCGGCCGTAAATGTACTGCCCTCCAACGGGCACCTCCCAGCGCTGACCGGACTGCGTGTCGCGTACCACTTCCTGGCCTGTCAACGCCCTCATCCAGCCCTCCCCCTGCTGCGCCATCATTCCGGGCTTTTGTTGCGCTATTGCAACGTGCTGCTGCATGATCTGTTTATTGGTCTGCATGGTTTGAAGGACCCTGTTGGTGGCAGCCTGTAAATTCTCGCTCCGCATCCTGGCAATCTGTTGCATGAGGAATGATCCCGACTGAGATGGAGGACTCAAAGCTCATCGCAACCTGCCACGCTTCATCTTTGACGCTTGGGAACATGTTTTTGGGTGCTTGTACAAAGTATTGCGTGTACACGTTGAAATCTCCACCGTGGCCATTCGGTATGGAGCTGTTCTTCAAGATCCGTCCACGGTAATCGGCTTTCCATCGGGGGCAGTGAAGCTCAAGGTGTAACGCACGGTCAAAGGATCGATCGGCTGCATCTTTTCAATCTTAAGATCGGGAATCCCTCTGTCAATCTGGTAGCCAGGGACAATGATGTGCTGCAGCATCTCGTGTGCCGGCAAAAAAGGGAGTTGCCGGCTGGGTGCCAGATTGCGGCGTACCAGAGTTGTGTATTGGGCCGATCCGCTCCAGAATTCGACATTAGCCGCCTGCATTTTAGGTCCGACAACTGCTGCTGATTGCTCTTCGTCAAACGATCCTCGCGCGAGATTCCACTCAGAAGGCGCGGTAAAGCGCCAGATGGCGCGAGGCGACTGGATCGCCTTCCATCCTCCCGATTTCGCATCACCCTTGCCGGACGTCTCCGCTTGCGAGTGCAGATCATATTGCCGAATAGGTGTCAATAAGAACTGTAGAAGTGGTATGTGCTACAATGAAAGCAATCTGGCCTTGCGGCATCCGATGCATTAACTTTCTGGGGAGCACTAGCGAAGTGAACGATAAGCAACTGCAAAAAACGTCCGCGTGGTCTCCTCTCCTCCAGCCGGTCTTTTGTGGGCTCTGGATTGCTGCCCTGTTTTCCAACATAGGGTCATGGATGCATGATGTTGCGGGAGCCTGGCTCATGACCTCTCTTGCGCCGAAACCGATCATGGTGGCGCTGATGCAGACAGCGAGTACACTGCCGCTTTTTCTCCTCGGTTTGCCTGCGGGTGCGATGGCGGACGTGACCGATCGCCGCCGTCTCCTCATTTTCTTCCAGTTGTGGATGAGTGTTGCAGCGGCTGTTATCGGACTGTTTACAGTGGGAGGGCTCACAACCCCCGTACTGCTTTTGGTTCTTACCTTTGTTCTCCAGATAGGGGGTGCCCTCTCGGGTCCCGTGTGGCAGGCTATTGTGCCTGAACTGGTACCCCGAACGGATCTGCACGCGGCAGTGGCTCTGGGCGCTATGGGATTTAATGTCTCCCGTGCGATAGGTCCCGCTCTGGGCGGCCTGCTGGCAGCTGCTTTGGGACCGGGCGCTGTCTTTCTGCTCAACGCAGTCTCTTTTCTCGGGGTAGTCGCCGTGATTTACCATTGGCGGAGGCCGGTACCGGAGAGCGCTCTGCCGACGGAGCGATTTTTTGCCGCAATACGCACCGGCATGCGCTACGTTGTCCACGCCCCGGAACTGCACGCGCTTTTTATGCCCGCATTTCTCTTCGCCTTTTGCGCCAGCGCCCTGTGGGGTCTTCTACCATTGCTCGCGCGTGAAAGCCTGGGGCTCAGTTCATTCGGATACGGTGTGCTGCTTGGATGTTTGGGTACGGGTGCTGTGGTGGGAGCATTTATCCTGCCGAAAGTGCGGCGGCAGATCTCTGCAGAGCACCTCGTTGCACTGGCGCAGCTCCTTTTCGCGCTGGTCCTTATTGGTCTTGCAGTCCTGCGTAACGCTCTCCTTGTTGGGTTGCTGATGGGCGTAGGGGGCGTGGCCTGGCTATCGCTCTTCTCCACGCTGACTGCAGGGGTACAGTTGGCGGTACCCTCCTGGGTGCGCGGACGGGCGATGGCCAGTTATGGCATTGTGTTTTTCGGAGGACTGGCTGGAGGCAGTGCTCTCTGGGGCATGGTCGCCTCATTCACAGATATTTCCGCTGCTCTGCTTATTGCCGCCGTGGCACTTGGGGTGGCTCTCGTCTTCAATTTGCGTTACCGGATGCCAGTCGGGGAAAATCTCGATCTTACGCCCTCCGCGCGTTGGCGCGAAACAGAGAGAGTCTCGCCGGAGACACCTCCTGACCAAGGACCCGTGCTCGTGACCATCGAATATAAGATTGATCCACTGTCCGCGCGCGAGTTCGCTCAAGCCATGCGCTCCATGCGCCGCATTCGCCTGCGGGACGGGGCACTCCAGTGGGGACTGTTCCGCGACACCGCGGATGTTTCCCGCTACGTTGAATTCTTCATTGTTGAGTCCTGGCTCGAGCACTTGCGCCAACATGAGCGTTTCACCGTCTCCGACCTGGCCGCGGCAAAACTCGTCCGATCCTTTCATATTGGAGAGGCTGCGCCTACAGTGTCTCACCTTCTCTACGCGTACGGGTCGGAGAGCAAGTCTGGTGTGGACGGTGAAAAATAAAAAGGTCGGCCACAATGAACGTGGCCGACCCATGGAGTAACTATAACGTATCTAGCGTCTATTGAAGCGCGGCAGCGACATTAAGCTAAGCTTTCCAGGACTTCCTTCGTTCCGCTTTCAGCCGCCGCTTCCTTGCTTCCCTCTGCTTGCGCCGTTCCCTCTCCGAAGGTTTCTCATAAAAACTTCTCCTCTTGATCTCTTTGAGAACGCCTTCCTTCTGCATCAGACGCTTCAGCGTCTTTATTGCTTTTTCTATGTTGCCGTCGTCAACGTGTACGTACACAGTATCTCCTTTAGTATCTTCTTGGGCCGCCGCTTCTTCTTCCTTTATCTTTGTCCCGCTGCGGACGGGCCTCATCAACATTCATTGTGCGGCCCTGAAGCTGTGTCCCATTCAACCCCGCTTTTGCTTTTTCCGCAGCCTCAGGTGTCGCCATCTCCACAAATCCGAACCCCTTCCCTTCAATCACTGTAACATTTGTCACTTCGCCGTAAGCAGCGAACAGTTCCCTGAGTTTCTCCTTGTCAACGGAATAACTCAGATTTCCTATAAACAATTTTGACCCCTGCATCACAGCCCCCTTTTTCGGTATCTCTCTGTTTTGCAGTCTCTCATGAGGACAGAACTGTGCAAGGCTCCAGAAACAGAAGAAATATCTGATCGAGTATTAATAATACTAGCACATAATTGTGCTAAAAGGAAAGAAAAAGAAGTTTCTTGCGAACGCTTCAGAGCCCGATGCCGTCCAGTCTCGCGCCGCAAAACTTGCAAGCGCCTGCCTCCACACTATACTCTGTGACGGCGAACCCGTATCTTTTTATGAGTGGCTTTTTGCACTGGTAGCAGTAAGTATGTTCCCCGTCAAGACCAGGGATGTTGCCCGTATATACGTAGCGCAACCCTGTTGCGACGCCGATCTGTCGTGCTTTTATTAATAATTTCGATGGCGTAGGAGGAGCGTCGGTAAGTTTGTAGGTAGGATGGAATGCGCTTATGTGCCAGGGGGTTTCCGGCCCGACTTCGTCCCGGATAAATCGGGCTAATGCGTGGAACTCCTCATCGCTGTCATTGAGACCCGGGATAACGAGCGTGGTTATCTCGGTCCAGATCCCGAGGGTTTTGTAGTTCCTGATCGATTCTAGGACACCTTCTACACGAGCTCCGCAGACTCTTTTGTAAAAATCGCCCGAAATAGACTTCAGGTCGATGTTGGCTGCATCGAGATAGGGTCGTATCGCCGCGAGAGGCTCCTTCTCAATATACCCGTTGGTTACGAAGTTATTAGAAATATTACGTTGTTTTGCAAGCCTGGCGATGTCAAAGGCATACTCGTAAAACATTGTCGGTTCGGTGTACGTGTACGATATGCTGCGGCAACCGGTCTTTTCTGCATAATCCACGACATCCTCGGGCGTAAAGGATTCTCCGTCTATGATGCCCTGATCTGTCGGCAGTTGGGATATCTCGTGGTTCTGACAATGCAAGCAGCGGAAGTTGCAGCCGACCGTAGCGATGGAGAAAGCTTTTGACCCTGGAAAATAGTGGAACAGGGGTTTCTTTTCGACGGGATCGACGTGCCACGAGCAGGGTTTTGCATAGACGAGCGTATAGAGAGTGCCGCCTTTATTTTCTCTGACTCCGCATATCCCCCGCTTACCTTCGCTTATCCGGCAATGATGTCTGCAGAGGTAACAATGTACGTTACCGTGGTCGCCTTTCTCGTAGAAGGAGGCTTCTTTCACGATGCACCCTCTTTCCCGGCAGGCGCCGCCTGCTGCGCTGCGGCGCGCTGAAAAGGAGCTTTACGACGTCGTCCATGTCTTTGACAGGGAGAAACGTTATTTTCTCTTTTACGTAGTCGGGAATCTCTTCCAGGTCTTTCAGATTCTCCTCCGGGATGATTACTTTCTTTAATCGCGCCCGAAGGGCGGCAAGCGTCTTCTCTTTGAGACCGCCAACCGGAAGTACCCGTCCTGTTAATGTGATCTCGCCGGTCATCGCGATCTTGGGTGCGACTATTTTTTTGGTGAGGGCGCTGATCATGGCCACAGCCATGGTGATGCCCGCCGAGGGGCCGTCTTTAGGGATCGCACCCTGTGGGACATGGATGTGCATCTCAAGCTCGTCGAAGCTCTGTTGTGGGATGCCGAGCTGTTTCGCCTTGGCTTTTATGTATGTGAGCGCGGCCTGCGCTGACTCTTTCATCACGTCTCCCATGCTGCCTGTAAGCGTGAGCTCCCTTCTTCCTTTTCTGGAAGAGGCTTCCACAAAAAGCAGTTCACCGCCCGTTTCAGTCCATGCAAGGCCACACGCCACGCCGGGTATATCGGTCGAAATGGCTGTCTCGGGCATAAATTTCAAGGGCCCGAGAAAACTGTGCAGGTTCTGAGGGGTGACCATCACTTTCTTCTTGTTTCCCTCGGCGATCCGCTTCGCGACCTTACGGGCGACAGCTGCAATCTCCCGCTCGAGGCCTCGTACACCTGCCTCTCTGGTGTAATCCCGAATGAGTTTCTCCACGGTACTGTCACTGAAAGCGAGCATCCTCCTGCTCAACCCGTTCTCTTTCATCTGTTTCGGGATGAGGTACTTCTTGGCTATCATCATCTTCTCTCGCTCTGTGTAGCCCGGAAGGGAAATGACCTCCATCCTATCCTCGAGCGCAGGTGGAATTGTGTCAATCCGGTTCGCCGTGGTGATGAACATTACTTTAGACAGGTCAAAAGGCAGGTTCAGGTAGTGGTCGCTGAACGCGCAGTTCTGTTCCGGATCCAGCACTTCAAGCAACGCGCTCGCCGGGTCGCCTCTGAAATCCATACCAATCTTGTCTATTTCATCGAGCATGAACACAGGATTGTTTGTGCCTGCCTGCTTGAGGCCCTGGATGATGCGTCCGGGCAGAGCGCCCACATAGGTTCTCCTGTGGCCCCTTATTTCAGCCTCATCCTTCATGCCTCCAAGCGAAATTCTCAAGAAATTCCTCCCCATGGCCCTGGCAATCGACCGGCCCAGCGAGGTCTTCCCCACGCCCGGAGGACCGACAAAGCAGAGTATCGGGCCCTTCATGACACCCTTGAGTTTGATAACGCTCAGAAATTCGAGGATTCTTTCTTTTACCTTGTCCAGACCGTAGTGGTCTTCGTCGAGCGTTCTCTTTACCTTCGCTACCTGGATGTTATCTTTCGTCGAGCAGCTCCAGGGAAGTTCAACGACCCATTCTACATAGGTCCGGAGCATGTTCGATTCCACAGCATCCGGGTGCATCATCTCCAGGCGTTCGATCTGCTTCTTTATTTCCTTCTCCACGTCCTTGGGCATCTTAGCCTTCTTGACGCGTTTCCTGAGATCCTTTGCTTCATCCTCGCGCTCGTCTACTTCGCCGAGTTCAGTCCGTATCGCCTTTATCTGCTCCCTGAGGAAGTAATCCCGTTGACTCTTGGTCATCTCCTCTTTTGCAGTGGAGAGTATTTTTGCCTGCATGTTGAGAAGCTGAATTTCCTTACCGATGATCTCCGAAAGCTTCTTCAGCCGCTCGATGGGATCGACGACCTCAAGTATTTCCTGAGCCTTTCCAACAGGTAACCCCAGATTCGCGCACGCTATGTCGGCAAATCTTCCGGGCTCGTCGATAGTATCGAGTACGAGGAGCACGTCAGGAGAGATCATCCTTCCCATAGAGACGACCTTCTCCATCTCTTCCTTCACATAACGCATCAGCGCTTCGATTTCCAGGGTGATCTCGGTGATGATCGGTTCCTCGATGGTCCTTAATTCCACTAGGTAGGTGGGTCGTTCCTGCGTGTAACGAGCGATCTCGGCCCTTTTCAAGCCTTGCACCAGTATCTTGATCCTGCCGTCCGGAAGTCGCAGCATGCGCATGATTTGAGACACGACGCCAAGGGAGTAGATCCGTGCGGGCAGGGGGTCCTCATCGGTCAGATCCTTCTGCGCTGCGACGAGAATAAGACGATCTGTCGACAGGGATTTTTCTACCGCGTTAATCGACATCTCCCGACCCAAAAATAGAGGGAGAGTCACCGAAGGGTACATCACCATGTCCCGAACAGGGAGCAGTGGCAGTACGTCCGGTATTTTCACCGTTTCGACTTCGATCATTGCTTGATGCCTCCTAGTGCTTACGATGCCAGAAAGGCCTTAAAGGCCAGGTAAGATTCATAAATGTCCAGTTTGCTGGAAATTTCAAAGGGGGAATGCATGGTGAGAAGGGGTACTCCCATATCGATAACATCCATGCCGTATTCGGCTAGATACTTCGCCACAGTTCCACCTCCTCCCTCATCGATTTTACCCAGTTCTCCTGTCTGCCAGATGATATTTTGTTTGGCAAAAAGACGCCTGATCTCTCCTACATATTCTGCGTGAGCATCGCTGGCGCCTACTTTTCCGCCGTGCCCGGTAAATTTCGTCACGCAAATACCGCCTCCCAGATAGCAGGCGTTCTGTTTTTCATGGACTTCCTGCCAATTGGGATTCACAGGCCCGTTGACATCCGCGCTTATCGCCTTCGAATCAAAGAGTATGCGCTCCACGGTTACATCAGACACGGTAAGGCCTGAGGCGCCCAACATCTCGTGCAGATAAATCTTTATGAAGCGCGACTTGGCGCCGGTATCGCCCTCTGACCCGATCTCTTCTTTGTCAACGAAGATCGCGAGAGCCGGATGCGCGGGGGTTTCCGTGTCACAAATTGCCCTGAGGAGCGGATAGGCTGATGCCCTGTCATCCTGCCCGTACGCACCGATCATGCTCCTGTCGAGACCCACATCCCGCGCTTTAAATGCCGGAACGATCTCGATCTCGGCGCTGATAAAGTCTTCCTCCACCACACCGTACCGTTCATTGAGGAGCGTCAGGATCTGACCCTTGACCGCATTCTTTTCCTCGCCCACCAGCGGCAAACTCCCGAAGAGCACGGTCAACTTCTCGCCATCGATAGCTTCGGAGAGCTTCTTCTCATCCTGGGTCTTTCTCGACAGGTGAGGCAGAAGATCATCTATGACAAAAACGGGGTCTTTCTCATCTTCTCCGATTGCCAATTCCACGGTACTTCCGTCAGCCCTCACAATCACGCCATGGATGGCCAAGGGCATTGCCACCCACTGGTACTTCTTGATGCCCCCATAGTAATGTGTGTGCAGGAGTGCAAGATCGAGGTCCTCGTAGAGCGGGTTTTGCTTCAAATCGAGCCTCGGAGCATCAATGTGAGCAATGATGATGCGTAAGCCTTCTGCGGGATCGGCCTTTCCGGGCAGCCATGCCATGACTGCCTTGCCTTTGTTGACGCGGAACATTCTTCCCAAAGCGGAGCCGTCCGCAAAGCCCTTCTGTTTCAGCGCCTCGCCTATGAATCGGGCGGCTTCCCGCTCTGTTTTCGCCAGGTCGAGAAACTCCTTGTAACCATCACAGAAAGTAAAGATCTGGTCGATGTCTGATTTTGTTTTCTTTTTCCAGGCTGATTGTCTTTCCATTGGGAGGTGAGATTATAAGATTACCAGAAATGTGCTGCCCGGTCAACCGGTGGCGAGGAATATGCTCAATTTTCAATAACTTAACGAAAGCGGCAGCGTATTGGGACACGAACGGTCCGTCTAAGACCGGCCGTAGTCGTCTTCTGCGCGAACTATATCATCTTCGCCGAAGTAATCCCCTGTTTGGACCTCGACGAAAACCAACGGTATACTCCCTATGTTCTTAACGCGATGCCACGCCCCCTCCGGGATACTTATCGCGTGACCCGAAACGAGTTGAATCTCCTCTTGGTCTCTGGTGACCAGCGCCTCGCCCTCGAGCACAAACCAGTGTTCTCTTCTGCGCCCGTGCCGCTGAAGAGAGAGTCTCTGCCCAGGGTCAACCACGATTCTCTTTACCTTATGGCGTGGGGCATCCTCAAGAACGCAGAAGTAGCCCCAGGGCCGGTGATCCTCCTCACGCATGCGCTATGTCCTAATTGGTGGAGGCGGCGGGAATCGAACCCGCGTCCAGAGAACAAGACCCAAAGAGCCTACATGCTTAGTTAGTGTTTTAGATCTCGGACGGGAGAACACCCACTAACAAGTTTTCTCTCATCCCAGCCTATCAGATTTCGCCGCCCGATATAGGTGTCCCGGGAAGCTATCCCGCTGAAATGGCGCCCAGTCTGGACCTTAAGCGGGCGGAAGGTCCAGTGGACGTGGCTGTCTTAAGCAGCCAGTGCTAGATCTGTGTCTGCGTTTGTGTTTATTTCTACCTGATAACGGGCAGCTAGATCCCCGGCATGCCTCCGTGACCCTTCTTTCCCTGTCGAAGCCAATCGCCCCCTTCTATCGCGACCGGTACTCCCGGTCATTGATTCGTTTTTCGTCGCGCCGCTTTATATCTTCTCTTTTGTCGACCGAAGTCTTGCCTTTGGCGAGTCCGAATTCCACTTTAACTTTGTTCTTCTCATTAAAGTAGAGGGAAAGCGGTACCAGCGTATATCCCCGCTCCCTCACTTTGCCATACAGCCTGTTGATTTCCCTCTTATGCATCAGAAGTTTTCTGTCCCGCTTGGGTTCGTGATTATATATATTTCCGCAGGAATATGGACTTATATGGGCGTTGGTCAGGATGAGTTCGCCATTACTGATCCGCGCAAAACTATCCTGGAGATTGGCCTTACCCTCTCTTAAGGACTTCACCTCGGTCCCGGTCAAGGCAATTCCCGCTTCGAATTTCTCTTCGATGCGGAAGTCGTGATACGCTTTCCGGTTTGTTGCGACCGTTTTTGCCTCACGTCTCATGCCATTATTATAACACAAAATCGCCCTATTTTCTAGGCTTTAGAGGTCTTTGACTCAGCAATCACGGGCTCACAGGGTGGCGTAAATGACGGGGAGCTCCACTATGAATTTAGCGCCTTTGGGCTTGTTGTCCTCCACACGGATCTTGCCGTGGTGTTCCAGCACAATGGAGTTGACTATAGCCAGCCCGAGACCGGTCCCGTCACGGCCCCTCGTAAAATAGGGATCGAAGATTCTGCCCTTGTCTTCGCTGCGTATCCCCGGACCTGTATCAGCAACTTCTATGAGGACCATCCCCCGGTTCTTGTCGTACCGGGTTCTGAACGTCACGACCCCTTGCTCAACGTCAATAGCTTTGATGGAATTGGTGACGAGGTTTATCAGCGCTCTCTTTATCTTGTCCCTATCCATCCTGAAACTGGGAACGCTCTCCTTCTCGAATTCAAACTTGATATTCTGGTACAGGTTCTTATAGAGCCCCAGCGTCTCCTCCACAACGGTGTTGACGTCCTCAAGCGTCTGGACCGTGGCCGTGTGCGTCAGTCTTGTCAATTCATTCACAATGACCTTGATGTCGTCCGAGGCGCTCAGGATGACCGAAGTGGTTTCATCCAGGATTTCCCTTTCTTTGCCTTCTGATTGCGGGAGCAGCCGTCGCCTGATTCTTTCCGCGGAGAGCTTGATGGGGGTCAAGGGGTTCTTGATTTCGTGGGTCAATTTCTTCGCGATTTCGCGCCACGTGGCAAGCTTCTCGCCTCTCACGATATGGGTTATATCATCAAACGTGCCTATGTAGCCCTGGACGTTTCCGGCCTCATCCTTGAGCACAGTCAGCGATGCCCTGAGATAGACCGTATCCTTTTTCAACGAAAGACGCATCTCCCTCACAATGCTCTCTGTCGATTCACCTTTCACTTCTTTCTGGAAGAAGCGGATAATCTTTCTAAATTCGCTGCCCAGAATCGTTCTTAACGGCTTTCCCATCCAATCATCGGTTTCAACTCCCAGGATGCTCTTTGCTGCTCTGTTCAAGAGCAGGATATTTCCTTTCTCATCGGTGGTGATGATACCCGTGGCCACATTGTCAAGGATAACCTCCATGTATTTTCTCTTCTCTTCGATCTCTGCCTTCGTGACTTTCAGCTCTCTCGCCATTTTGTTGAAAGCGCTCACGAGGGTTCCTATTTCGTCTTTGCCCCTATCTTCCAGGTTGATGTCAAAAGAGCCTTTGGCGATGATGGCCGCGCCTTCCCTCACCTGTTCCAGAGGGACTGCGATCTCGGTCGCCATCTTTACCCCAACCCAGACGGAAAAGAATATCGAGAGCATGGTGATGAGGAAAAGCGGTATGATGAAACTCCACTTTACTACCTTCTTGTAGGGTCTTGATTCTTTGAACTCGATACCGGTGCGTGCGATCTGCTGTATTTGTTCGGTCCCCCGGAAACTGAGCTTTTCACCCAGTATAAGTACAGCCGCGGGCTTACCTGAAGCGTCAAGTATCCCGACCCCCAGTACGATGAACTCTGCGCCTTCGATCGGAAAAATCTGCCAGAGACTTCTCCCCTTGGTGACTGCCTTGGTGGTTGCTCTTGATTTTGCCAGAAGCTGGCGCGCCACGCCCGGGTCCATTTTGCCCAGGCTCTGCAGGACAGTCCCTCCCGCGTCGTACACCCCGAGGTAGTCGAGAAAGTGCACCTGTGCCTCATTCTTTATGAAGGTTCGCAGGCCGTCGGGGTCCTCCAGAAGGTCCTTTTTCTCGATTTGGGCTGCGAGATACTTTCCAATTTTTTCGTATCGATCGTACAGATCGTCATAATAGAGCTGCGACAGTTCAACCGTGGTATCAATGGTGTCTTCAATTTTCTGGCTGAACCATTTGTCCATGGTTACGTAGAAGAAACCCGTGGCTATGATGAAGAGCGTGAATGACGAGATGAGAGAGATGGAGAGCATGGTCAGCGTCAGTTTTGTCTTGAGCCCGGAGCCGTAGACACCTCTCTTTTTTTCGATATTGGTCTTTATGATGATCCTTGCTATGATGAAGACCAGCAGAAGAATAAGAAGAAGGTTTATGTTGAGGAGGACAATGATGAGCTTATTTTCTCCGACCGGGAGAAATCTCGTGAAGAAAGGAAGCTGGGTCTCCAAATAGAGGAGGAGGCCGAACACGGCCACTGTAACCGCGCCAAAAAGAACTTCTTTCTTGAATGCTCTCAAACTCATGTTATCGGTCTAGTCTTTATTCTTTTCCTGGTTCTTCATGATCGGTCTCGCGCCAATGCGATCATAGCCAGTGGCCACCGCCCCTTTTTCAATAGTATATTCCTAGGCCTGGATAACGGCAAAATTAATCTGCCGCCCGTTACCTTTATCCCTCCTGGCTGAATAGAAAAGGTCTTTCCTGCAAAACGTGCAGAGGTCTACGTCATTGATTTCACGCAAGCCCTCATTGCGAAGCATGCGGGTATTAGCTGCCTTCAAGTCGAGAAATAAAGAGCCCTGGCGTTCCTGTACAACCGGTTCGCCGAATCCTTGCTCTCTGAAGACACGTGCCACATCCTCCTGCACGTTGTAGCAGCATGGTCCGATGCCGGGCCCGATCAGCGCACACATCTCCTTTGGGGAGACGCCAAGTGCCTTAAGCATTCTTACTGCTTTGCCTGCAATGCCGAGGGCTGTTCCTCTCCAACCCGCGTGCACGATGGCCACAGCCGGCACAGAGAGCGCATAGATGAGCACTGGAAGGCAATCTGCTGTCTTTACGATGCCTGCCACGTTCTTTTCCAGAAGGATAAGGCCGTCTCCTGCGGTTGGTCGCTCGCCTCTCTTGATCAGATGCACCGAATCACCATGCTCCTGGTTCATCAGGATATGATGCTCGAGAGAGAAGGCCTTGATAGGGCCATCTATCCCTGGGACACCCGCACGCGGGTACCCGGTCGCCCCCTCCCGCGGCAAAGGCGCACCCGCACGCGGGTACTTGGCCTCCCCTCCACCCTCCAGCCGCTTCACGGCTGCGGGTACCCGGCCGCCGCGCTCGCTAGATAGATTTCCACGAGCTTGTCCGTGGAAATCTATTCCCTCTTCTTCACTCGACGCATCGCGGGGTCTCGTGACGAACCCGTGAAATATGCCCGCTTCTTCCAGGGCCGGCCAGCAGATGTAGGACCATTGGCCTTGATTCTTGAACTCAAAGAGCATGTTCATTGATGAACTCTTCAAACTCCCGGGGCACTGGCGCCTCCACCTGCATAGGGGTTCTTGTTATCGGATGCTCGATGAGGATCCTGTAGGCGTGGAGCAGGGGCCGCCCGGTAAGCTTCCTGGCCTTTCTACCGTACAGCTCATCACCTACTATGGGATGACCGATCGATGCCATGTGCACCCGTATCTGGTGTGTGCGTCCGGTCTCCGGATAGACCTCCATGTACGTGAAGCCCGCGAGCCTTTTAATGACTCTGAACCTGCTCATCGAATATCTGCCACCCTTGGTGACCAGCGCCATTTTTTTTCTCAGGGTGGGATGTCTTCCTATGGAGCCCTCGATTACACCCTCATCCTTCCTGACGGTTCCTTCAATCACTGCCCTGTAGGTCTTTTTCACCCTTCTGTCGTGAAACTGAGATGACAGTGCTTCCTGTGTTCCTGGATCCTTTGCCACGAGGATGACGCCGCTCGTATCTTTGTCAAGCCTATGTACAATGCCGGGGCGCTGTGCATCCCCTCCGTTCGAGTCGCCCTTGCTTGCAGGGATGGCTGGCCGCTTGAGATAGGCGAGAATAGCATTGACGAGAGTGCCGCTCTGGTGGCCGCATGAAGGGTGCACCACCATATCCACCGATTTGTTGATCGCGAGAAGATACTCGTCTTCATACAGTATCGCAAGAGGTATCTCTTCAGGGCAGAGACTCAACGGCTCTTCAGCCACCACTTCGCCCTCGATCTCCATGCCCTGCTTTACTTTCATGGAGGGCTTCGGAGACTTGTTCAGAACCCGCACGTGGCCTCCGGCGATCAGTGCCTGCACTCTCGCTCTGGTCAGCGACAGGGCTTCAGCAATGTACGTATCGATTCGGATATTATTCTTATCGGAAACGAGATGAAATTTACGTTCCATTCGCGAGTGCAGCCGCGATACCTGAGACGAGAGGGGATTCATCCATCTTTTGAATAGTTCGCACATCTACAAGAAGCCGATCATGACCGATTCGGGCTATGATGGGGGTTTCCAGTTTTCTCAGCTTTTCCTCGAATATTTTGAGGCTTGTGGTGAGAGGCTCGAGCGCCAATCCATAAGATGGTAACGCAACGTCGGGAAGGCTTCCGCCGCCCACTTCGCCTGTCAGTCTTACCACGGAAACGGAAAGCTGGGCCGAGCATTTTCGCAGCGCGGCTGCGAGCCGGGAAGCCCTTCTCTTCAGAGTTGCCTCGTCCGTGTGAATCATTGCAAGGGTCGGTATCTGCTCGCGCCTCTCTTCATCCGCGTAAAGGAAAAGCGTAGCTTCGAGCGCAGCAATAGTGAACTTGTCCGGGCGCAGCGCTCTGAGCAGAGGATTTTTCTTCATGGCTTCAACATAGACCGCCTTGCCGACGATTATGCCTGCCTGGGGACCTCCCAAAAGCTTGTCTGCGCTGAATGACATTATGTCCAGTCCGCTACCTGCAAGAGTGCCAATAACCGGCTCATCAAATGTTCTGCCCTCGCTGATCGGATACAGAAGACCGCTTCCGGCGTCGTAGAAGACCGGAACACGATGTTGCCTGCCTACCTCCACGAGCTCCTCCACGGTGGTCTCGTGCACGAAGCCCCGTATGCGATAGTTGCTCGTATGCGCCTTCATGAGCAGGCCTGTGTTTTCGTTGAGAGCTCGCTCATAATCCTCTTTAAAGGTACGATTTGTAGTACCTACCTCTCGCAGCGTTGCTCCGCTCTTCTTCATTACATCAGGTATCCTGAAGGAACCGCCAATCTCTATCAGTTCACCCCTGGCGATGACCACTTCCTTGCCCTGGGCAAACGTATCGAGAACCAGGAGAACTGCTGCAGCGTTGTTATTCACGACGAGAGATGCCTCGGTTCCGGTGAGCCTCTGCAGGATTGATGAGCAATGCTCGTAACGGTCGCCTCGCTTCCCCTTATTGAGGTCATACTCCAGGTTGGAATAGCTCGACGCAATGTTAACGAGGGCATCGATCGCGGGTCTGGCAAGGAGCGATCTTCCCAGGTTTGTGTGAATGACTACACCCGTACCATTGATCACTCTTCGCAGGCTGGGCCTTGAAAGTTCCAGGGCGCGCCGTCCCGCTTCCTCAACGATGCGCTCTAACGCTGGTATAGACGCTATTTTTCTTTCTTTGATGTTGATGCGGAGCTCTTCAAGTACAGCTCTCAGGGCCTCTTTCAGCCCTTCCTCAGGGTAAAGGGCGAGGAGTTCCTTCCACTGAGAATGTTTCAACACCTGGTCGACTTTGGGTATCTTTCTGAACAGGTTATCCATTTGTGCGGGGCTCGCTGGATGGATTTCCACACGGTACCACCTCTACGATCGGCCCTATTTCTCCGGCGGAAATCTATTCTCGCGCTGGCCTTTTCCTCAGTCGTTCAGCTATTTGTACCACACAAACGAGACTCGATCAACAGCCTGTATGCTTTCGCCTCTGGCGTACCTGCCTTGATGTGCAAACCGGAATTGTGGTAGAATACTCATCTTGATCAAGAAACCCGTGCTTCTCTCGCACCTTTCTTAGTCAAAATCTTCCATTCCAGAGGAAACAAGTATGCAGATCACGAAAGATAAAGCGGTCACGGTAGAGTATACCCTGAAAAATGAAGCAGGCGAGGTTCTTGATACGTCAAGGAACCGGGCTGCTTTGACGTACGTCCAGGGAACCGGTAACATGATACAAGGGTTTGAGAACGCCCTGGAAGGAAAGCAAGCTGGAGACAAGTTTTCATTTGACGTTGCTCCCGCCGACGGCTACGGCGAGCGGGACAACTCCCTGCTCTTTTCTGTGGCGAAGGACAAGTTTCAGGGGGTGCCTGATTTAGAGGTGGGGATGCGTTTCCAGGTTCAGACGCCGAACGGAGCCATGATTATGGCAGTCGATCGTGTTGAAGGAGATTCCGTGGTTCTCGACGGCAATCATCCACTGGCCGGGAATAAGCTTAGTTTTGATGTGGAAGTTATGGGAGTCAGGGATGCGACGGATGAGGAACTGATGGAAGCGCACAGCCCGAGCCATGGGTGCGGTTGCTCATGCGATGACACCAGCCACGAGGAGAGCGGTTGCGGAGGGAGTAGCTGCGGCGGCTGCCACTAATACCGATTTGTCTTCACCCGTATACTTTCGTTGTCGCTGCGTCGCTCTCCTTGACGCACTACAGTACGCCTGCGTCGGCTCGACTCGCTGCCGCCTCGGTCTACATCCTGAATACAAATCGGTATGAGCACACTGTCATAGACAGAATTAGCCCTTCTGGCGATTCGGGAAGTCGTCATATGAAGAGGGCAATGCTCCCCGGGTGATGCTTCTCAGCTTCTTAATCACATCGTGCCCTTCACCCAGTAATGGAAGAAGAGAAGAGATGGCACGACCGATAGTCTGGTCACACAGGTCCTGGAATTCTTTCTGCACCTCGAGCGGCAGTGCCTGGTAGCCTTCCACCACATGGTCAGCCCAGGCGGGCAAATAGTGCGGGTCCACCTTCTCTCTTGGATAGACATAGCCTTCCAATGCTCCTGCCTTAGCCGCAAAATCGTAAAGCATCCTGTAAGTGCCCATAAAACACCTCCTCAAGAGCTTAATGAAGCCTCGCTCTGTATCAGGTAGAATAATCGATTTTTCACGCAAATTGAACACTTTTTTATTTCTAATGATTCGTCACGAGACGCGTCACAATTTCTTGCTTTTTTCAAAATGGTGTGTAATACTGGCAAAGATTGGGGGATTTTCGCAATCGCCATAATACGCAGGAGGTAGTTGGAAATGCCGAAGGGTACGGTAAAGTGGTTTAATGAGTCAAAGGGGTACGGTTTCATCCAGAAAGAAGAAGGCGGAGATATATTCGTTCACTACACCGCGATCCAGGACACCGGTTTCAAAACCCTTTCTGAAGGCCAACAGGTGACCTTCGATATCGTGGATGGCCCGAAGGGCCCTGCTGCGGCGAACGTCCAGAAAATCTAGCGCAAGAGGAAAGCCCTCACCTCACACTTGAGGGCTGGTCTCTGTGAGGAGACCCAGTCTCACTGTCCCGTTCTAAAGGCCTGCCTCTTTGCACGTGTGCAAGGTCCAATGGCTTGCTGTCTCGACGTCAAGGAAAAAACAAATCGCGTGGTGTTAGAGCCTTTGGATCAGGTAGAGATAAGTCGGTAGCCGACTGTGCGTCTTCAGATCACGGAATCTTCGCAGAATTTCCCTCCTTCTCGCTTCGTCGATACTTGATTCATCCACGACAGGCGACAGATAGAGAGCGCCCTTGGCGCGAACCGGGTCAAGTCGGTTCGTCGTCAGGTCCACAAGCGATTCGAAATGATCCGGTGAAAACTGATCACCGAATACAAAATTCGCAGTCACCTCTATTTTCTTATATCTCCGGTTGATGTCGAGCATGAGCGCAAAAGCCTCGTGCACCGTTTCCGCAGTGACAGGTCTTTTGAGTCCTCTCAGCGTCGCGCAGTCAGCCGCTTCCAGGCCTATGTTGATATACACCGTTGAGTAGGGCAGGCTATCCAATGCCTCGAACAGATTCTCCTCTGTGGCGATCATGGAAAGCGGGCTGCCAAACAGAAAGAGCACAGGCTCCTCCATAGACGAACGCTCAAACTGGAATAGTTCGTACGCGTTTTCCGCTGCAAAAAGAATTATGTCTCTCCCTGCGTGCAGCGCGTCATGCTGTCCAAGGAAAAGAGCATTGTAGTTACGAAGGTCTTCACCGTAGAGTTGTTTAAGGCTTTGTATCTCGTTCAGGATTGCTCCGGCAGACCATTGTTTGAAACCGCGGCCTGATTTCACCCGGCAGAAACCGCACTTCAGCAGGCAACCTTCGGCCACGGTCAACGGAATCACATCATAATCCACATGGCGGCTGTCGGGCGGAAGTACGGTCGCCCTGCCGCCAATCACGCGATGGAGCAGGGCAGCTTTCGATCTTAACACCCGGGGAGTGTTCTCTGCTATCCGGAGGAGAAGCCTCTTCACCTGATCCGGCATGCTGCGCGAAACCAGTTCTCGAGCCTTCTCTCGCAGTGCGGTGCATGAATTGATCGCGCTTCTTAGTTGCGGGCCTTTGAGAGGATTGTCTCCGAGAATGGAATTCGACGGGTAGGGGAGATACGGATAATAGTATTCGCCCAACAGGTCATAGACGCCTTTGTAATCACCTGCAGAGTAATAAACCCAATCATTGCCGGCGCTGCGCTTCAACCACTCTGCAGGATACGGCCAACTGTTGCCTCTCCCCTGTATGAATCTGATTTCTCCGTTGAGGTTGAATTGAAAGGAATTGGTCGCCGTGCGTATTTCCGAAAATTGGCCGTAGCGGATAGGGTAGCTGAACTTGCCGAACCTGCTTGCCCCTTTTTTATGAGCGGTGATCAGTAGATCCTCAATCTGGTACGATTCCATCTGCCGGCAAGGCTCTCTTATCGCGCAGCGTAACTTTGACTTTTCTTGCGTTTGGAAAACAATGGTTATATCATATGCCAACAGGAGGCTCACATGAAAGTGGGGATAGTAAAACATCAGATCTATCTTGAACACATCACCGATGATTTTCATCCTGAAAATCCACAGCGACTCGTGCATATCTACGCCATGCTTGATGAACTCGACCAGGACGGGCTCGTTTACATTGAGCCGCGCCCCGCTACACACGAAGAGATTGCCCTGAATCATGATATCTCCTACATAAATTTTGTTGCTGAAACAAAAGGTAAGGCTCAAAGACGCCTGGATCCTGATACGGTGACCTCTCCAAAATCTTACGAGGCTGCCTGCATGGCCGCGGGAGGATTCCTGGAACTGGGCGATGCGCTCTTTGCAGGCAGGATTGACAACGGGTTTGCCCTCGTGAGGCCTCCCGGACACCATGCGGAGCGCGCAAGGGCCATGGGCTTCTGCATTTTCAACAACATCGCCGTTGGGGCACGTTACCTCGTAAAGAAGTACGGCCTCAAGAGGGTATTCATTGTGGATTGGGACCTGCATCACGGCAACGGCACCCAGCACAGCTTCTACAATGATGCTGACGTGCTCTATCTGTCGACACACCAGTATCCCTATTACCCGGGGACAGGCTGGTATGACGAAACCGGGTCGGGTCAAGGCAAGGGATACACGATCAACATTCCCCTCTCTTCGGGTATGGGAGATGCGGATTACGTGCAGATCTTTGAGAAGATTGTGCTACCCGTTGCACGGAAATGGAAGCCTGAAGTGATCCTGGTATCAGCCGGTTTTGATATTCATCGCAATGATCCCCTGGGCGGTATGGCTGTTACAGAAAGCGGTTTCACCCGGATGACACGAATCCTGATGGACGCAGCGGGAGAAGTATGCGATGGGAAGATACTTTTTGCGCTCGAAGGCGGTTATGATCTTTCGGGGTTGACCAGCTCAGTGAAGGCAGTCATACTGCAGCTTTTGAATAGACCCTTGTACGTGCAAGAGATTAAAGCAAATCCCTCCGGCGAAATTGAGCGGACCGTGCAGCAGGTAAAAAAAGCGCTTCTGCCGTATTGGGGAGAATTTTAGACCTTAGTTATCGCTTCCTTTAATTCTTTGCCGACCTTAAAATACGGGAGTTTCTTTGCGGGCACCTCAACAACTTCACCATTCTTGGGGTTTCTGCCTCTATAAGGTTTGTACTGCCTGACCGAGAAGCTACCGAAGCCCCGTATCTCCACGCGCTCACCGTTAACGATAGCCTTCTTGATGCTCTCCGTGATGGTATCGACAACGATCTTGGCTACTTTCTGGTTCATGCCGGTTTTCTCGGCGAGTTTATTAACGATGTCCGTCTTATTCATAATAGCGCCCCTCCACTGCTATAGGTTATCAACCACGTATTCGTATGCGTTTCTGAAAATTTTCAAACCCTCTCCCTCTTCCGGTAGATGTTCTCGTGTCCAATGGGGATGCTGCGTGTAATGGACGAAGGCTTCGGGATGAGGCATAAGCCCGAAGATCCTGCCTGAAGGGTCGCACAGGGCCGCTATTGAATCGACCGAGCCGTTGGGATTCCAGGGAAATTCCTCTGTTACCTGTCCGGTCTCATCAGCGTACTGCATGACTATGTAGCCACCGTTTCTCAGTTGTTGCAGGGTCTCTTCGGTTTTTGTGACGAGCTTTCCTTCACCGTGACGCACCGGAAGGTAAATTTTATCCATATCTTTCGTGAAGATGCAAGAGGAAAGTTGGCGCACGCAAAGGTAGACCCAGCGGTCCTGAAATCTCCCTGAATCGTTGAAAGTGAGCGTGACGGATTGCTCGCCATAGTTTCCAGAGAGCCCCGGCAGAAGCCCCGTTTTGACAAGGAGCTGAAAGCCGTTGCATATGCCTATGATAACTTTTCCATCTGCTACGAAACGAATCAGTTCGTCGAGAAATGAACCTGCGATTGCCTGCCCGGCCCGCACCTTTTGATACTTCCATTTAACCGCTTGTGCCTTTGCCGACCCAAGATCGTCGCCGTCAAGAAACCCGCCCGGGAAGTTTAGGAACTGATAGTCATGGATATTCTTTGTGCCGTCCAGCAAGGAATTGATGTGGACAATATCAGCGTCGAAGCCCACGAGCCGGTTGGCATAAGCTGTCTCAAGCTCACAATTGATGCCGTTGCCTGAGAGGACAAGGCTTTTCGGTTTTTTCTTTTTCACGCTGCTCCGTAACTGTGCAACCCCGACAAAATAAAGTTTACACCAAAATATGTAAAAATGACACTGGCGAAGCCTATGATGGAAAGAAGCGCTATGCGCCTGCCTTTCCAGCCCCGGGCAAAGCGGGCATGCAAAAAAAGTGCGTAAAATATCCATGTGATTAGTGACCAGGTTTCTTTCGGATCCCAGCTCCAGTATGATCCCCACGCGTAGTGTGCCCACACCGCGCCTGTAAGAATTCCTGCGCTCAGCATCGGAAACCCCACCATTACCGAACGGTAGTTCAGTTCCTCGAGCGTCTCTTCCGGCGGCATGATGCTCTTCCAGTTGACTATCGAAAAAAGGCCGGCAAGGAAAGAGACTGCGAAGGCAGCGTAGGCTATAAAGCAGGTAAACACATGTATGTGGAGCCAGTTACTCTGCAGGGCCGGAATGAGCGGTGTGATCTTCTTGTCCACAGATGTTGAGAAAGAGGCGTACCCCATGAATCCAAGAGCGACGAGGCACGCGAACATCGTAAGCAAAGGGAACCTCAGTCTCTTTTTCATTGCAATGACTATAAGCGCGATACACCATGCATAGAAGATGAGAGATTCGTAGAAATTGGAGAGAGGAGCGTGACCTGGAAACTGGCAAATTTGAAAGATGCACTTATAGACCTCAGTAATCCCTCCATACGATTCTATCCATCGTGCGATGAGCCCGGCCGTGTGTATTCCAAACGTGACGTAGAGTCCTACCCAGACAGCCGTGAGTACCTTTTCTTTCTTTGTGGCGAAGTAGACGAGATGCCCCAGGAACAGGAGCAGGTAAAGGAACGTCACGACTGATAGGATTTCGTTGCTTACGAACATCCGAGTTTCCCTTTCAACTTTTCAAATTCTTCCCTGAAGCCTTCCTTGTTTTTGACGGCGGTGCCGGCAATGAGCACGCCCTTAGATATCTCTAGCAGATAGATGCGTCTATGGTAAAGGAAAAAGTTTACATAGAGGCCGAACAGAATCAGCGCAAAGCCGAACCAGACGACCCACACGCCGGGGTCACGGGAAACTTCCAGGCCCGTATAGTATTCCTCCTGGATTTTGTCGAGCCGAACCGTGGTGCCGAGAATATTCTTTTCTCTCAGTCTCGGGACCTCCGTCAGAAACCAGGTGGTTTGGGGTTGGCCTTTCTCGTCCACGTAGGCTACTTGGACTCCGGGGCCGAAATTGTGCACCGACTTTTCATACCGGACAGCGAGCAGGTGGAGCTTCCCTTTCTTGTAGACACCTCCCTGGCCCAGTTCCACCGGCTCTCCTCCCACATTGAAAACAAAAACAGGGTTACTTCCATAGCTTGACTGGTAGATACTCACACCCCCGTAGCTTAAGGGATCATTGACCCTGATGCTTTTCTGCAACACACGTTTCCCGTTCTCCAGCACCTCGACGTTGCTGACATAATCTTTGGGCTCGCCAGTGGGATAAAACGAAACCTGAAAGTCGGTGAGCTTTAGCGCAAAGCCAAGGGGTCTGCGTTCTGTGGCAGCGCCTCTCGACACAACGGAATCTTTGGTTTCGCCTTTAGCGAGGGTGAGCGGTCCCCTGTAGCCGAAGAGAAAGCCTATGAGTCCTCCCAGCAGAATGATGATGATGCTCAGATGCACCATGTACACTGCATAGCGGCCCAGTGACCCACGCTCCAGTATCATGCTTCCTTCATTGCGCAGGGTGGCCCTGTAGTTCTTGAATACACCGGTTACGTCATCGATTCTTTTGCCTGTCACCAGGCAGCGCAGCGCCATCCCATCAAGGGCCTTCTCGCTGGGTACCTTTGCCGAACGCCCGCTCTTGATGACTCTGAGCAGTCGTGGGACACTGCAAAAGATCAGGTTGAGGACAAAGAGAAGCAGTGCAGCGATAAACCATCTGCTGTGGAAGACATCGTTCAGTCCGAGAAATTTGATGATCGTGTAGGTGCTCTCGGAGTAATAGGAGAGATACTCCTCCGGTGAAGCCTGCTGCTTGACGAGCGTTCCAAAAATGGAGAGTACGGCAATGAACGCAAGGAGGGCAATAGCCAGCGTTACGGATGAGAGGAACTCGTATACTTGATCGAGAAGAGGGGGTGAGGGAGGGGCTTGGCCCTCCCTCCCTTCATTACTTTTTGTGGCACTCATTGCACTTGGTAGGTGCCTTTGCGCCCTTTTCAGCCTGTTCTTTGTGGCAGGTCTGGCACACCTTGTGGAAGGCGTCCTGAATCTTGGGGGCTCCGTTCTTTACATCTTTGATGTCGTGGCAGGTCTTGCAAGCCTTGGGGTCGCTTGCGTCTTTGTGGTGGCACTTCGCGCATTCTACCTTGCTATGCTTTGCGTGCTCGAAGGTGACGGGCGCCATTTTTGCGCCATCGGCCTTGATGACCACGGGCCCCTTGGGCGGTTCCGCTGCCTGTACCATTCCCGCAAGCAGGAAGAACGCAAGCAGCGCCATAGAAAGGAATACTGACCGTGAAACAACTCTCATACGTTACCTCCCTTTCAAAATTTTGCAATATTATCAAGAAACTGAGGGATTTAGTCAAGAACTTTTGATCAATCCCCACCGCGTACCGCTTTCTTTGACTCGGTACTGCACGTGTGCTACAACTTTCGGGGGTGCGCGTATGATTACCGCCATTGGCAGCTTACCATTTGTAAACGTCGACCAGGCAATAGATCACATCTTCACGAAATGCAGGGAGATTCCGTTTTGGCCCCAATTGCCGAAACGCTCCTTTTTAGAAGATATGTACGTTCAGTTCATGGAGCAAGTGCCATCCATGGTTATTGACGAGGCTAACGAAAAGGTTTACGTGGATACCAATGACACGTCAGGCATAGAGCGCTTCTATGAGAATGTTGCAGGGCGCAACCTCGGGGCCTTTCGCATATCCGAAGCTGCAGCGCCCGGGCTCTACAGGCTCGTTGAAAGACTCCCAGAGATCAGGGACGGGGTCAGAATGATCAAGGGACAGCTCACAGGCCCTTTTACGCTTGGGCTGGGCCTGAAAGATGAGAAAGGGCAGCCCATCATTTACAACAACGCTTACTTCGATATCATAAAAAATGCATTGCGCATGAAGGCAGCATGGATGATTGACTTCATCAAACAGCGGTTTCCGGAAAAGGAGGTAATGCTCTTTTTTGATGAGCCGTTCATGGTTTCCTTTGGTTCAGCGTACGTTTCCATTGCAAAATCGGATGTTGTTTCTTTAATGAATGAAGTGCTGACAGGGCTGGAGGCCAAAAGGGCAGTGCATTGCTGTGGCAATACCGACTGGTCGGTGCTCTTCGGTACCGATGCGGACATAATCAACTACGATGCTTTCAATTTTCTGGAAACGATCTTTTATTTCAAGAATGAACTGGCTGATTTCCTGAACAGGGGCGGTGCCATTTCTCCCGGTATTGTGCCTTCTTCCGAGGAGGTCCTCTCATCCTCTGTTGCGGATATGGTGCGCATCTGGCACACGTTCGGCGATGCAGTAGGCGCCCTTGACTCGCGGATTGCATGGCGGGAATGGTTTGTCACGCCGAGTTGCGGAGTCGGGTCGCTGTCGCAGCAAGCAGCGGAGAAGGTCTTCGATCTGCTGGCAGCCCTGGATGGCGCCATTCGTCGCGAGTAGTTCTCTTACCTTCACGAGCACGACATTTTCAGACGCTCGTCACCCGCCTGACTATAGGATAGGAGCTTTGCTTTCACGACAGCGGTGCGTTGGCGTGGTATGGAACCCATCATACTTCCCACGGCGGTGGAAAATCCGGATACTTGAATTCAATAAGAAATGGCCGGTCCCATCCGATGCGATGGAGGAACAGTTCTTTCAGGTCTTCTACACTCTCTGCCTTTTCTGCAGGGATATCAAAGGAACGGGCAAGTTGAACGAAATCCGGGTTGGCGAGGCGCATCGAGCCCTTGACCCCATGACGTTTCTTCATGTATCGTTCGAGTATACCGTAGCTTTCATTATTGTAAACTAGGAAGACGACGGGGATAGCGTTCTGTTTCGCTACGGCCAGTTCTCCCAGCGCTGGAAGTCCTCCGCCATCGCCCGCCACGCACAAACACGGCCGGTCAGGCCTGCCGAGCTTCGCACCGATGCTTGCCGGAACCCCGTAGAAGATAGTGGACGAGCCGCCTGCCTGAAGAAAGGTCCTCTGCCGCAGAACGGGGAAATGGTATTCTGCCCAATAGGCAATGAGGTTGGGATCCCAGACAGATATCGTATCCTCAGGGATAACCTCACGAAGGACTGCTATGATCCTGTAGCCCGCTGAGCGCCGGAGGAGAAGCGCCTCCTCTCTTTTCTGCAATTCTTTCATCTCCTCAAGGGGCCACGCAGATCGAGCATGCTTCATGATGCGGCAGATTCCGTCGATGGACGCCGCGAGATCGCCGGTTATAGCGAGCCTTGTAGGATAATTCTTGCCGATCCATGTATTGTCTGCATCTATGTGGACAAGCTCCTTTATTTTCACGCCCCTGCTTTTCACATCCGCGTTACGAAGCCGGGTGCCAATAGCTATGACCACGTCAGCCGAGTCCAGAATTCTTTTCACAACGCCCTTCCTTATTACGCAGCCGAACGCCTCCAGTCTATTCTCACTGAGCACGCCCTTGCCTGCTGCGGTAGTGAGAAAGGGTATAGCCGACTGCCTGCACAAAGACGCCAGGGGAAGGCTTAATTCTTCGGTCATGAGCGAGCCTCCGCCGATGATTACGGGCCTCTGCTTGCCGGATAACACCTCTTCCAGCCGGTCAAGATCGGGCTTATTCTTTGCGTCCTTCTGTTCCTGTCGTACGGCCGGAGGACATTCTCTGTCAAGCAGCGTGTAGGGTATCGAAAGCAGAACAGGCCCCGTCCTGGTAGACATAGCGGAGCTGTGGGCAGCCTCCAGCGCAGGAAAAAGCGACTCTTCCCGCTCGACTCGAAAGGTCCCCTTGACCAAACCGGTGAATATACGGTCGGCTTGCTGCAGTTCGTGCAGCACGCCACTCCCTGTCTTATGCCTGTCCGTATCGATATGTATAATCAGAAGCGGCACCTCACTTCCGTGTGCCTCGAGACACGCTGAAAGAGTGTTGGCAAGCCCGGGACCGGGAGTGACCACGAGAACTCCGGAACGCCCCGTGGCCTCTGCATAGCCGATAGCAGTAAAAGCGAGGGCTGATTCGTGCCTTCCCACGACTGTCGCTATTTTGCTCTTAAGGAGGGATTCGTAAAGGGGAAGCGAGTGCATGCCGGGCAGATGAAAGACATGCCGGATTCCCTTACCGATCAGAAAGGAGACGATGGCTTCCTTTCCCAGCATACTGCGCCAGAATGGAGTTTAACATACTGTCTCTATGAGTTAAATAAAAAAGTACTTGACAGCCTGCAAAATATCTATTATTTTAATTCCTAGTTTAGTACAGTAAACTTTTGATGCTTGTATACTGTTAGCTATGAAAATCGGCGGTTCGAGCATAGGTGAGAGGATAAGCATGATGCGTCAGGCTAAAGGGCTGACGCAGGAGGAACTGGCGTCCAGGGCGGACCTGACGAAAGGCTTTATCTCTCAGGTGGAGCGAAACCTGACCTCTCTTTCCGTGGAGAGCCTGCTTGCCATTCTTGACGCTCTGGATGAAAAGCCTTCAGCCTTCTTCGATGAAACGTTCGAGCAGAAGATCGTGTTCAAGGTGAAAGATAGGGTGGAACTGGAGAAGGAGGATGTGGCCAGCTTTCAGATTCTTGTGCCGGCAGCGCAGAACAGGTTGATGGATCCGGCGTACGTGGCGCTCAAGCCGGGAGAGAAAATGGAGGAAGGCCCGCATGAGGGAGAGGAGTTTGGTTTTGTTCTTTCCGGGGGCATTGAACTCTCCATGGGTGGCAAGACATACAAGTTGAAACGGGGAGAATGTTTCTACTTCCGGGCTTCAAAGCGGCACCGTGTAGCAAACAGGCGAAAGACGAGGGCTCTGGTCCTGTGGGTTTCTTCGCCTCCTAACTTTTAGTGCCGACAAGGCAATTAAAATTTCAAAGGAGGGCCATAGGGTGAAAGCATTGAAACGGCAGGTGACAACGGCATACTCTGGCAATGATCGCGGTCGTGCAGATGAGGAGAAGAAAATGCGCGGTCACATATCTCCGGTGGAGATGAGAAAAAGTCAACCCGATTTCTCCGGAATGGAAAACACTTCGAACCCTGCGGGATACTGGGAGGTTCGGGAATCGGCCAACGTGATCATCAAGACACCGACGAAGTTTTATCTTGTCAGTGGTGCGTCAGACGGATTCACGCTGCTCAATGCTTTTGACGGCGCGCTTCTCGCTTCAGGGGTAGGAGATACCAACCTCGTGAAAATGAGCAGTATTCTTCCGCCCGGCTGCGAGGAAATGAATCCCCGTCCTCTTCAACTGCCGCAGGGTGCTCTTGTCCCCGTGGCGTACGCCTCTCTCTGCAGCGACGTTTCGGGAGAAGTCATATCGGCTGCAGTGGCGATAGGCATACCTAAGGACGCAGATCGTGCCGGACTGATTATGGAGTATTCAGCCAGAGCGGAAGAGAGCATCGTGGAAAACCAGGTCAAGAAGATGGTTGAAAAGGGCATGGAGATGAGAAACCGGGCGATAAAAGAAATTATGTCCATTTCGGCTACGTACCGGGTGACCGGCATCGGTGCCGTATTTGCAGGTGTTGTTTTGTGGAATTGAAAATTGCGGCGTGTGAGGCTGATGCTCACGCTGTGCAGGAGTTCTGGTTTGCTGTAATGAGCAGATTCGTATATTTCCACCGCAGTCTCGTCGTTCGTGGAAATCTGTCTAGTGAGCACGGCGAGCGAGAAGGGGAGGCCGGGTGCCCGCGTGCGGGCGTCGCAGGGATAGACGTGAGCAACTGATCCTTTAAGGAAGCGCGCGTCGCGCCCTCGATCGGGCCGACTATGAGAATACCTGCGCTGCAGCTTTCGTTCCATCGATAATTCTCAGAGAAACTCGTTTATGAAGGGCATACTCAACAGCACGTATATGAGTTCCAGGACAGATGCGGAACGTGCCCGTATCGTACTGCTGGGCTGCCCGCTGGATGTCACCTCTTCTTTCCGGGGTGGAACAAAGTTCGCTCCGGACAGCATCAGGAAGGCGTCATGGACACTCGAAACATACAGTCCGTATCTCAAAAGAGATTTGGATGAGATCGTCTTTCATGATGCAGGAAATCTTGAGCTTAGTGCGGGAGACCTGACGGGGTCTCTTGAACGTATAGAAAATAGCGCGGCTGAAGTTATAAGAAATGGCCGGAAGCTCTTGCTGTTCGGCGGCGAACATCTCGCCACCTATCCCGTAATAAAGGCGATCAGGAAACATTTTGGGGAATTACAGGTTGTGCACTTTGATGCCCATTGTGACCTGAGGGATGAGTATGAAGGGCAGAGGCTCTCTCATGCGACAGTAATGAAGAGAGTTAAGGAGCTAGGAGTAGAGATGCTTCACATCGGCATACGGTCCGGGACGAGACAGGAATTTGAAGAACTTCTTTTGATCGATTGTCCGGCGTCCCTGGAGGCTCGTCTGAGCCGGGGTGTGCCCGTGTATGTGAGCTTCGACATGGATGTCTTTGACCCCTCTCTGGTTTCCGGGGTGACAACGCCGGAGCCGGGCGGCCTCATGTTTAACGAAGTCATGGAATATTTTTCGGTATTGATGGGCATGAACATCGTCGGCGCTGACATAGTGGAATTGGCCCCTGATTACGACACAAGCTTTGTGTCTTCCGTCTGTGCCTCGAAAGTTGCAAGAGAGATGATCATGCTCCTGGATTGAACAAAAGAGGTGTAATCTGCCGACAGGGAGAATTGCATGAACGTTGCGAAAAAGAGCGGGAGAATACTGATAATCGGGGCAGGTGGTGTGGCCACTGTTGCAGCGCACAAGTGTGCCCAGCTGCCCGAAGTCTTCACCGATATAGCGGTGGCAAGCAGAACGCTTTCTAAATGCGAGAATATCAAGAAAGATATCGGACGGAGGTACGGCAGGGAGATTCAGGCAACGAGGGCGGATGCTGACAATGTTTCAGAACTCACTGCTGTAATAGACGGATTCCATCCGGACGTTGTGCTTAATCTCGCACTTCCTTACCAAGACCTGCATATTATGGACGCCTGCCTGGAAACGGGAGTCCACTATATTGACACGGCCAATTATGAGCCTCCGGACGAGGCCCATTTCGAATACAGCTGGCAGTGGGCGTATCAGGAGAAGTTCCGGCAGAAGGGGATCATGGCAGTCCTTGGCTCCGGGTTCGATCCGGGCGTGACGAATGTTTTTGCTGCGCATGCACAGAAGCATCTCTTTGACGAGATAGAGTACCTGGATATACTCGACTGCAATGCCGGTTCCCACGGGCATGCCTTTGCCACAAACTTCAACCCCGAAATCAATATCCGGGAGGTAGCGCAAACGGTCAGGCACTGGGAGGAAGGGAAGTGGATTGAGACGCC
>DATKNH010000036.1 GCA_035541455.1 Syntrophorhabdales bacterium | reverse complement strand
GCTGACACCGACTAATTGCGCATATCAGTCCACCAAAAGGCCGACAATTTTTTGCTAAAAGAGAGTGTCCCGGCTAAGCTGGTCCCGCATTCAGCGGCCGTGAAAGGGCAGGTTGCAGGACACCGAGTCGGTTGACGATTTCAGTGTCCATATGGGTGTCCATAGAGGTGTCTACAAGCGGTAGACTCCGGTGATACTGGATGTCACTCAATAGCAGGAAAGTCGCTAATAGTATAGATGAATATAGTAATCTGTCACACTGGGTAGCATTGAGTAGAAAGGCCCTTGATCGCTCTTCTAATCCGTAGGTTCCGCGTTCGAGTCGCGGCAGGCGCGCTTGTAATGTCAATAACTTACAGGCTAAGCCTCAATTTGATTCCTGTCACAGGTAACACATAGGTAACTTCCTGGAAAATCCCGGCCTACTACAAGTCCGAGAGTTACTGAAAGTGTGAAAACGTGATTTTGTCGCACGCTCGCACATTTCATCTGGTACTGGTGAAGTCGTGTTTGTTTGACTAAAGCGCTGAGAACAAAACCTGCAGCGTGGCTCGGAATGATTGCTTTTCCTTCCTCCTGCGCGCAGACCCGGATATGGCTCAGATGGCAACTTCGAAGGCAATCCTATCATAAGCAACGGAGGGTATCTTCTTGTCTTTGGTCTCTGCGACCTTGACTATACCCAGATCTGCAAGGTATGACACGTCTTGGAGAACATTTTTCAGGTCACGATTCAGAATGCGTGAGAGCTCATAAACGGAAGACGGTTTCTTATGTTTGATTGTCTTGAGCACCGCGAGCCTCTTCTCCGTTAGCACTTTCCTCATTTCCTTAAGATTGGGAAAGTAGACGGCACGCTTTTCTGTCACGTGCTGGCCTTTTTGCAATTTGTCGATGACTTCTCCGGCCTCTTTCAGGGCATCGTCAAGCGTCCTGACTTCAATGGTTATTCTTTTGGTCTTCATCCCAGTCGCTCCCCCTCATGTCGATGAGGTCTTTCTTGAAATCGGCTATCGTCCGCCAAATATCCAGGTAATCGTACGGCTCTTCTCTGCCCCGGTAATGTCTGTGATGTCCCTTGCCTTCGGCATTATCATAACCAAGGAGACGTGTGCCGTCACGTATATACGCGATTGAATACTTGACACCATGCGGAACCGCCTTAGATCTGGGCACCTGCCACACTTTGATTTCAACAATCTCATTGCCTCTTACTTCCTTTGTGTGGAGTACCAAGATAGAGGTCACTAGTGGGTATTATATACCAACTAATACGGAAAGTCACTCCTGCGGAAGGGCTTCTCAAAAGCCTGGCGCAGATGGCACAGCGGGCTTTGTACGTCTTTGGCCCCTAACCGCTCTGCCTCCCTCTTCCCCACAATGCCGACTTCAATCCCTCGAACACGTTGTAAACGATCGGGCAGATGGAGCAGTTCTCAACGACCCCTATTAGCCGGGACCTGAACTCGCGCTTATGCAGGTGCGGGAACGACCGGCAGTCATCGGGACGCACATCGTAGGCGCTGCAACGGGTTCCATTGAGAAAACGGCAGGGCAGCTGCCCCAGCGCATATCTGCCTTTCTGTTTGGACGGTCGAAGATAGTCACTGATCAGTTGTGCCTGCTCCATGCCGAGATGGCCGGCCAATCTCCGGACGTCCTTAGTAGTGAGCAGGGGAGAGACAGCTCTGCAGCAGTTCGCACAGGCACAGCAGTCAATGTGCCGGGTGACCGCCTCGAGGTGCCGCCAGACAAGGCGATCAAGGGCAGCTGTCGACAGGTTGGCACCCTTGAGATACGAACGGAAGCGCCAGTTCTCCTCTTCGTTGGCCTCCGCGAGCAATCTGACCCGGTTAACGTCTTTCTCGATAACCATGCTTCTCCTGTTCTGTCCTTTCTTCCGCCCCATACTGGGGCAACCTGCCGTCAATCAGTATTATACAGCCTTTATTGCCGGGTGGCGCAACAACTTCTTCGAAGTGATCTGCTGACGCGGTTACGCATGTCTGTATGAGGGGATCACGAGTTCTTACAGCATATTGAATGACACAGAGGAATACCACGCAAACAGGCATAAGATCTGGAAGCTACACGTCATCCCTTTTTCTTCTCAGTCCTTCCTCTCCGCACCCAAGCGATCACTTTACGGAACCCATACGACTCCCTCTGCTTGGTTATGGAAGACTAATAGTGACACCGCAACGTGAGACTACGGATGTGACAGTCTCGCCCGAGCAGGTATACCTCTTCTTCCAGTGCCATTTCGCTTTCGTCAGCGTTGTGTATTCCAACCCGGCGAGCAAAACCGTCTTGCTTTCCCTGTCGGATGCTGGCATCATGCAAAAAAAACTGACTAAAAGGAGCTACGATGAAAGGGAACATTCCAGCACCATAGTGGAGAAAGAGAAACTTCGCGAGGCGTACGGATTCAAATAGTTGGCGCACGTTGCCGCGTGCAATGGAGCCAGATGACGTAAAAAGATTGCTTCGGAAGAGATTCACCCCGAGGGATAAATGCATGATTCTGATGCTGTTACGATCCGGCATGCGTATTTCTGAGTCGCTCGCCCTGAAGCTTGAGGACATCGATCTCAGGAAACGCACCGTGACAATACGTGAAAGTGCAAAGACCGGAAACGCAAGAATCACCTACCTGAGCGACGATGCCTACAACGCGCTTCGGAAATGGATGAAAGCACGAAAGGCCAATACAAAATTCCTGCTCTACGCGCGCGGTGAGACGAACATGAGCTATTCAACCGCCCGGTCCAGCTTTTCCAAGTGTCTCAGAAAAGCTCACCTCGTGCGAAAGGGGTACACGCTGCATAGTTTACGTCATGCTTTCGCAAGTGAATTGCTGTGCGCCGGAATGCCCCTCGAGTCCCTTCAAATTCTTATGGGCCATTCGGATATTGAGGTAACGCGAAGGTACGCGCGACTGACAGACAAGGCACTTGAAAAGGATTACTTCGAGGCCATGAAAATAATTGAAAGGGGGGCTATCGATGGATCATACCGAAGTGTTTACCAGATATAGACGTTTTCTGAAGAGGGCAAACTATTCGAAAACCACCGTCAGGGGCTACACATTCATCCTCAGGGTTTTCCTTAACTGGATGGCCGTCCCGATCGACTAGGTGACCTGCGACGTCATAGGTGAATATATTGGTTTTCTCCACCACAGAAGGCTGAAGCCGAAGACGATAAATTGCTATCTTGATGGAATCCGAAAGTTCTACGACTACCTCAAATTCGAAGAGCGAAGGGATATCGTCAATCCCGTGAAAAACGAGTATAAGCAGATACTGCCCAAGCCTTTACCAAGATTTCTTAAGGATCAGGAGTTGAGGATGCTCCTGCGTCACGTCACCCACATGAGGGATCGTGCGATGCTACTTCTGATGCTGCGGTGCGGTCTGAGGGTAGGAGAAGCGACCAATCTCACCTTTCCGGCAATAGACTTCGGAAGAAGAAGTATCCTCGTCTTGAATGGCAAGTTTCGGAAAGATCGGATTGTCTATATGAGCGACGATACCATCGATGCCTTGCACGCATATATGGAGACGAGACCACCATCAAAGGTATCAAGGGTGTTCTTGGTCCAGAAAGGCCTCTATAGAGGCAAACCGTTATCAATTCGCGGCATCCAGAAACGAATGGAGCAATATGCGAAGAGCACGGGAGTATCCGTTTCATGTCACCGTTTTCGCCACACCATGGCAACACAGTTGTTGAATGCGGACGCGATGCTTCCGACGGTTCAACAACTTATGGGCCATGGCTGCGTTTCAAGCACCCAACGGTATGCCGGGGTTTCGAATACAAAGGTAAGGCGTGATTACTTCAAGGCAATGGCAATCATACTCGGAGCGAATAGATCAGAAGATCGGAGGCTAACAATAAAGAGCAAAACACAAGAGTAAAGCATAGCCGTACAATTAGCAAGACTACTTTCTCCTCGACAGATAGAGGTGTAGAGGACTACTTCCTCTTACCATTAATTCCTGTATAAGTAGTGTGTCAGCAGGTAAGATTAGCCCCAAGAAAGGCAGGGGGACTTATTTCTTCCTGGGTCGCCGAACCCTTATTGCAGTCTGTCCCCTCTTGGAGCCATGATACGTTGACTGGGCCGTGAAGAGCCCTTGTGACTAAAGAGGATTGGCCGGAGGCAATCCCTGCTTTTCTGCTACGTTCAAGAGGTATGCGCTATGGCTCTGTGTGTTGGGATTGACGTGTCGAAAGAGAAGTTTGATGCGTGCGGTATAGGGGAAGGAGGAGAAAAGATCTTCTCCGTCTCCTGTTCCATGGACCGAAGTGGTTTTGATAGGTTCATTCTGCAGCTACCAGCGGACAAAACCACTTTGGTTATAGGCATGGAATCGACGGCCTGTTACCATATTCCGCTCTTCTCGTACCTTACCGCACAAGACTACCCCGTTGTCATCATTAATCCGCTGCTCATCAAGAACTTCGCCAAGCGCTCCTTGAGGAAAACGAAAACCGACAAAAAGGACGCTTTGACGATTGCCCAGTTTCTCATGCGGGAGAAGGAGACGCTCTCCACGGACAGACCTTCTCACCTCATAAACGAACTCCGGGATCTTGCCAGGAGAAGAGAGAAGCTCGCCGATCAGGTGACCTCGCTGAAGAGTGACATGAAGCGGATCCTCTCCGTTACGTTCCCGGAACTCGAACGCGTGACGGGCGTCTTCACGAAATCTACTCTTCGCCTTCTCGCTGCGTTCCCATCAGCCCACGCCCTTAAGGAGGCCAGTCACCCTGCGGTCGCCGGTATCGTCATCAGTCGGTCCCGAGGCAGGAAATCCCAAGCCTCGGTCCATGCACGCATGGCAGCGGCGGTATCGTCCGTGGGGATGGCGAGCGCAGCAAAAGAGCTCGTCCTGAAACAGGAAGCCTCCCTGCTCCTTCACGTAGAACAACAGATGAAGGAGACCACGGAACTGTTGATCAGCCTCTGCAACGAAAGGATACGTGAGGACACGGAGATCCTCTGCTCTATGGAGGGCATAGGAGAGAATACCGCGACGACCTTCCTGGTCGACATGGGGGGAGACATAGGGATCTACGCAAACGACAAGAAGCTGATCGCTGCAGCTGGCCTCGATCCTTCGACCTATCAATCAGGCAAATACGAAGGAGAAAGCAAGATCAGCAAGAGGGGGAACCGCCATCTCCGGAGGGTCATCTGGCTGATGACCACCAAGGTCATTACCAATCGTGAAGTCTTCAGGGCCTACTTCTTCAGGAGAAGAGAAGAAGGGCTCATTTACAAAAAGGCTGTTCTCGCGACGGCCCATAAACTCATTCGCGTGATCTTTGCAATGTTGAGCCACAAAACATCTTTTGTCGGAGGGAGAA
>DATKNH010000035.1 GCA_035541455.1 Syntrophorhabdales bacterium | reverse complement strand
GAGGAGACATGAAAGCGTCCGTCGCAGGATTTCTCATGGGTCTGGCAGTGGTCGCTGTGATTTGCACAGTCGGCTATGCGCAGGAAGATGTGTCGAAGTATCCGAGTAAACCCATAACCTATATCGTTCCTGTAACGCCGGGCACAGGCACTGACCTTTCCGTCCGTCTCATTGCCAAGGAGGCAGAGAAGTTCCTGAAACAACCCATCATTGTGGTCAACAAACCGGGGGGAGCCCTGACGCTCGGCACAGCAGCAATCGCGACCGCAAAGCCGGACGGCTATACGATAGGTTTCAGCGGAGGACCACCCCTCTTCCTGACGCCGCTCCTGGAAAAAGTACCCTACGACCCGATAAAGGACATACGCTCCATCATGCAGTACGGTGGCTTTAACTTCGGCGTTTACGTAAAAGGCGATTCATCTTTCAAGACATTCAAGGACCTGGTTGCATACGCGCGGCAGAATCCCAAGAAGGCAACCTACGGGACTGTCGGCGTAAACGGTATGCCCAACATCATGGTGGAAGAAGTTGCAAAACGGGAAAAGGTTCAGTTCACGCACATACCCTTCAAAGGAACTTCAGAAGGACAGACAGCGCTATTGGGCGGCCACACGGTGTTCGGGGCTGGCGACTTTAACGCATCACTCGTCGAGGCGAAGGAGATACGACTCGTCATGATGCTCAAAGACGAGCCTTCCGCCGAGTATCCTGGAGTACCGACCATCAAGGAGCTCTACAATCTCCCCTACCCGATGGGCATCACCATTATCACGCAGAAGGCCGTACCCGATGCTATCGTGAGAAAACTTGATGATGCCTTTACCAAAGCGATGAAGGAACCCGCTTTCGTGGCCGGCATGAAAGAACTGCAACTTCCAGTCGTCTATAGGAGCGGCAAGGACCTGGATGCGTACGTGCTCCAGAGTTACAATTATTTTTCAAGGACCCTCAAGGAGATGGGCGTCATCAAGTGAGGACCCGATGAGAAAAAGAGAGATCACCAGCAGCCTTTTCTGGCTGCTGATAGGCTTGATCCTCACGATCTGGTCTGCCACGTACCCCATCGGGAATCTGGCACAGCCCGGTACCGGCTTCCTGCCCCTTGGCCTCGGGATTCTCATGATCATATTTTCCGCGACCCTGTTGATCCGGGCTTTCAAATCGACCAGCGCTGAAAAAGGGACAGCCCTGACCTTTCCAAAACGGTGGCTTAGCCTTTCTGTAACTGTGCTCATTCTCCTCGCAGCGGTTTTTCTCTTCGAGAACGTCGGTTATATGATCATATTCTTCGTGCTCGCATTGGTGCTCCCCGTGCTCGCCGGAGATATCACGTGGAGGCGTTCATTGATCTTCGCAATCTTCTCGACGGCCGGCGTCTATATCATCTTCGTGTGGCTTTTGAAACAGCCGCTCCCGACAGGCTTCCTCGGATGGTGATTGATGGATTTTTTTAGCAACCTGGCACTGGGTTTCGGTATCGCTCTCACTATCAAGAATCTTTCCTTCTGTTTCCTTGGTGTGCTTATCGGCACACTGATAGGCGTGCTGCCGGGACTCGGCCCTGTCGCAACCATTTCTCTGCTGCTGCCGACCACGTTCGGCATGGAACCTGTAACTTCAATTATTCTTCTCTGCGGGGTCTACTACGGTGCCATGTACGGCGGTTCCACCACCTCGATACTCGTCAATATTCCAGGCGAGGCAGCCTCGGTAGTCACCTGCCTCGACGGGTACCAGATGGCACGCAAAGGCCGTCCAGGGCCTGCGCTCGGTATTTCTGCGTTCGGCTCATTTATCGGAGGCACATTGAGCATTATCGGCCTTATGCTTCTTTCACCTCTTCTCGCCAGAATGGCGCTGAAATTCGGGCCGCCGGAATTCTTCGGACTGATGCTTCTCGGCCTTGCAATGGTAACCTACCTTTGCCGAGGTCCGGTTATGAAGGGTCTCATCATGGCAGTTGCCGGACTGGCGGTTTCGTGCGTCGGTCAGGACCAGATCAGCGGCTCGACACGTTTTACCCTGAACAGCATCACGCTCATGGACGGCATGGGAATTGTGCCCGTTGCCATGGGCATGTTCGGCATTTCCGAGGTGCTCACAAACCTGGAGCAGATACTAAAGCAGGACGTGCTCGCCGCGAAGGTCACCGGCATTTTCCCCACGCTCAAGGATTGGGCTGACGCCAAGTGGCCTATCATCCGCGGCTCACTCATCGGTTTCTTTGTCAGCATCCTGCCTGGCGCCGGCACCGTTATTCCCACGTTCATGGCCTACACGGTTGAGAAACGTCTCTCCAAGCACCCCGAGAAATTCGGCACGGGCACGATAGAAGGTGTGGCCGCGCCGGAGACGGCTAATAACGCTGCAGCAGGCGGTTCCATGGTGACACTCCTTTCGCTCGGGCTTCCGTCGAGTGTGGGCATGGCCATCCTGCTCGGCGCATTCATCATTCACGGCGTTCAACCGGGCCCGCTCCTCATCAGCAAGCACCCGGGATTGTTCTGGGGAACCATAGCAAGCATGTACATCGGCAATGTCATGCTCCTCGTCCTCAACCTGCCCCTGATCGGCCTCTGGATCAAGATATTGAAGATTCCCTACAATCTTCTTTTTCCGCTCATCATTCTGTTCTGCTTTCTCGGCGCTTACAGTCTGAACAACAATATTTACGATGTGCTCGTGATGGTGATATTCGGTGTCTTCGGATACCTGGTGCGAAAGTATGAGTACGAGGGAGCGCCCTTCCTCCTCGCGTTAGTTCTCGGGCCTATGCTGGAAAATGCCTTCCGCCAATCTCTCATCTACGGCGACCCCTTTATCTTTTTTAATCGCCCCATCTCTGCGGTTCTGATCTGTGTCTCGTTTTTCCTTCTTATCTCACCGCTTTTCAAGACGTTCTCTCAAAAAAGGAAAACAATAGAGAAGGCATTGGATGAAGGAGACTAGTCAAGAAGGACGAGTCAAATTGTTTTCTCACGACATTGCTGTAAAGGAGACCTTTATGCTAGCTAACTTTCAAGTAATTGACCTGTCACGGCCGATCCACACGAAAATGCCGGTCTTCCCCGTGATCTCCAAGACCTATCTCGGAGTATATCTGGGACACAAAGATACGCTGCGTGCAGGCAACATTTCTTCCCAGACCAATATCCTCATGATGAACGACCACGCCGGTACCCACATCGATTCCCCCCTCCATTTCAACCCGGAAGGGAGTGCTATCGACAGGATGCCGACCGAAATCATGGTGGGGAACGCGGTCATGCAGGATTATTCGTTCAAGAAAAATGCGGACTCCATTGCATCTGCTGAGATCGAAGAAAAGCTCAAGAAGATAAACGTAAATCCCAAGGACTTGAAGTATGTCCTTTTCAGGACCGGCGCGGCAGAGTACTATGACACGGACGACTACATGAGCAAGTACCTGGAGGTGAGTGTCGAAGCGGTGGAGTGGATGCTCGACCGCGGTATACTTGTTTTTGGTGTCGATGCGTCAACCTGTGACCACGCAAAGGACAAGGCAACCCACATGCTCATGCGAAAGAGGGTGTGCTATCACATCGAGAATCTCGCCAACCTGGACAAGCTTCCACAGGACAGGATGTTCACGTTTGTCTGCAACCCTTTACTCATGGTGGATGCCAGCGCAGCGCCGTTTAGGGCGCTGGCGCTTGTCCCAAAGAAATAAATCTATCGAACGATCAAGGAGAAGAAATGAAACTTACACTTCAGGAACGGGACCGTCGTCACGATGCGATCAGGAAGATGATGAAAGAGAAAGATCTTTCCATCCTGGTAGTTGCCTCCAATGCGATGTGGACCGGACACGTCCGTTATCTTTCCAACTACCCTCCCCATTTTGGCTATTCCTATGTAGTATTTCCGCGAGACGGCGCACCCACCATCTTTGTTTTCAGCGGGATCCAGGAACGTGTAGCAGCACAGCGCTGGATCAGCGACGCCAGGCAGAGTTCTGACTATCCGGCAGATATTGTCAGGCGAATCAAGGAATCGGATTATGATGGCAAACGCATAGGGCTTGTGGGTGTGGAGAATATCTCGTTTACAATTTACGAGTACATGAAGAAGGAGTTGCCCTCGGCAACTTTTGTCAATGCCACCAAGGAGATATTCGATTTGCGCATGATCAAGAGTGCAGAGGAGCAGGCCCTCGCCCGCGAGTGCGCCCGCATTACAGACGGCCTTTACAAAAGAATCAAGGAAGTCGCGAAGATCGGGATGAGCGAATTCGACATCTACGCTGAGATGGACTACTTCATGCGCAAGCAGGGAGTTGAAACCGCCTTCAATCTTATCGGGACCGGCAGCTACCCCGTCGCACCATTTCTCGCACCTTCAGGCAGGGTACTTCAGAAAGGCGAAAGCTTAATCGTGGAGCTTACCCCTCGGTACGAAGGGTACTACACGCAGCTCACGGTGGTGATGCCCCTGGAAGAACCGACAGCGAAGATGAAAGAGTTTCTCGAGACCGGCGTCGCTGCGCAGCAGAAAGGCGTGACATTGCTCAAGCCCGGCAACAAAGCCTCTGACGCGGCCAATGCAATGAAGGCGTACGTGGAGGAAGCGGGGTATGTTTATCCGTATCGAGGAGGCCACTCCCTCGGACACGACCTCGACGAACCGCCGGCGATCGTGCCGCAGGACGATACCATGCTTCAGCCAGGTATGACTATTGTTGTCCACCCGTGTGTTATGGACAAGAGCGGCGACGGCGTTTTTATCGGCGATACGTATCTTATAACAGAAACCGGCAACGAACCTTTAAACCATACACCGTTGAAATAACGAGACCGCTTCGCTAGAAAGACCGTCGCACACCCGCAAGCGGGTTTGGCGACCAGGAAGAGGGAAGAAAGAGCAAGCAGAAACTGTACGTGGTTGTTTGAATGCTTCCTAGCGCAACGGCCTTCCATCTTCCCTCTTCCCTCTGCCTCCGGGCAAGCGAGTGGTAATTACTTAGCAATATCTGAGTGAATGGGAGGATAGTAATGATACTGATAACAGGTGGGTTGGGCTTTTTGGGGGGGAACCTCGGGAAGTATTTACTCGACAACGGGCAGGAGGTACTTCTGACCCGCAACCGGAATGTGGAAGTGCCGACCATACTGGCGCCTTACCTAGGGAAAGGCCTCCAGATCGCGCCCATGGATGTTACCGCCATAACCACCATTTGCGATGCCGTCAAGAAATACAGGGTGAAGAGCATCATACATTGCGCGTCGATCTACGAAGGCAGAGGCAGCCTCTATCAGGCTACGGAAGTGAACGTGACCGGAACAGCCAATATACTGGAAGCCGCGCGCCTCATGGACGTGGGCAGAATTACGTTCGTCAGTTCGGAAGGCGTAAACCAGGGACGTAAAGGTTCCACCCCCCTGAAAGAGGAGGAGTTCTTCTGGGCGCGCTCGGACCGCTACATACCGGCCACGAAAAAGATGGCAGAACTCCTCTGCTTCATCTACCAGAAAGAATACAAGATGGACATAGTGATCACCAGGCCGTCGCGCATCTACGGCCCGCTCTATACCGCCGGCAGAAACCCGATCCTTCGCATGGTGACCGCGGTCGTGAAGGGGCAGTCCACAGTATTCAGGGATGTCAACGGAGACGAAGGGCATGACTTCATATACGTGAGAGACTGTGCCCGGGTGCATGGGTTAATTCATTGCGCCGAGAAGTTAAGACACGATCTCTACAACATCGGTTTCGGCAAGCATCAGACCCTTGGGGAAGTAGCCCGGGCACTCGAAAAAATAATGCCTGACACAAAGATAACGCTCGCGAGCGGGGTTTCCACCATCACCAAAACAGCCTTCGACATCGACGCTGCTCTCGACAACACGAGAATCGCTGAGGAGTTCGGCTACGTGCCCGAATACGACCTCGAGAAAGGTCTCGCCGCACTTGCCGCCTGGGTCAAAGACGGCACGTATCTGTAGGAACGACATTGCAGCTTGTGATAGACTGACAGGATACTGGCATTGTCAAAAATTGCATGAATAATGGCGAACACGGTTCAACCTTTCCTGAGCGAAGCATTGCGGGAGTCTCTCGGGACCCGTCTTATGTTCGGAGGGAG
>DATKNH010000034.1 GCA_035541455.1 Syntrophorhabdales bacterium | reverse complement strand
AGGAATGAATGGGAAGAACTTATGCTTCAAACCCGAGTGGGATCTGTAGACGATTTTGAGATGCTGTACATATCCCTGGCGGACCTCCGCATCCAGGGTCTTCATTGTTTCGTTCCTGTCGAATCCCTCATTCTCCATCATTTCAAGAAACGTTTCAAAATGTATGAGGCACTTGTAGTACGTAGCATTGAGAATGCCTCTGCACATCAGTTCTTTCCGGGTTGTTTTCTGAATGTCCCGGTAGAAGCTGACAATCTGATTGATCCTGCCGCTGATTGCGTTGCCCTGGCAAATCCGCAGCCTTCCTTTTCTCCTTTCGATCATGCCGTGCTCCAGAAGCACGGCGACGGCTTTTGTGGCGTGGGAGGCCTCACCGACTGATTTCAGCAGGGCAGACTCATCCTTGCCCTCATCAGACTCGAGAAGAATCTCCAGTATGCGCGGAATGGAAGGTGTGTCGAGCAAATGCCTGTAATTGGCCACGTTGACGGAATACCTGCCTGTAGTCTATATTATTATCATCCTATTCTTCCGCAGGTTCAATACGATGCCAATGATATTTTCCGAAAATAAGACTAGCGAGCTTCTGGAAAAGTACCACCCTGTCTCAACGTCACACCTTCTGCGATACGCCATTCTTGGAAAAATTGAAAGAGGAGAAGAGATCATCCCGGAGATTCACGGCAGACAGCAGGTAAAGGAGGACGTTGTCAGGTCGTTGCTTTCAGGAGCCCACCCGTACCTCGTGTCGGAGGAGGGGACTGGAAAGACGAGACTCGCCCGGTCCATAACACGGCTCCTTCTACCGGTACCCAGGATTAAAGGATGCCCGTACAATGACGATCCCAAATGGCCGAAAGAGAAGCTTTGTCCGCGCTGTCGTGAGAGCACGCATCCGGAGCATGACTTCGGCATTGAATGGATAACGGGGGAAGAGCGTTTCTCCAGGATACAGGGGAATGAGTATACCAACGAAGCGAAGCTGCTCGGGCTCAAGGACATACAGGCGATAGCGCGAGGGATGAGTCCCAAGGACCCGCTCTCATTTGCGGGCACGGGCGTATTTCATGCGAACAGGGGACTGCTCTTTGTGGACGAGCTTCCCGCTATACGGACGAAGGTTCAAGTCCTGCTTCACCCTATAATAGAAGAGAAAAAGGCAATCCTTGAGGAATACAATTGGGAATACCCGCTTGATCTCGTCGTGGTCGCCACCGGCAATCCGGAAGGCTTCTCGCACGTGAACGAGGTGCCGAGACCTCTCCTTGACCGCCTGGAAACAATCTATATGGATCTTCCTGACGAGGATGTGGAGTTCTTCATAATGATGAACGAGCGCTTCGGTATGAAGAATGGCGATGTGCGAGAAGAGGAGAGATCTATAGATTTTCCTGATGCAATGGATCTGGGGCGTAAAGTGTACACGCCCTGGTGGACCCTTTCGCTGATCAACAAGGCAGTGCGCCAGAGCCGGAACTGCAGGTGGCTTGACCGGAAAGCGAGCATCAGGGGAACGACGCGGGCCATAGATCATACGTACTCCACTACAGAGATGGAAAGACGTCGCGTGCCGCGCCTTCTGGATGTGAGCAAGGGCTTGAGGCTGGCTTTGCGCGGAAGGGTGCAGTTGCGACAGGACCTGGTGGATTTTGAGAACCCGCGTGAGACAATGCGCAGGGTTGATGAGATTTCCGATGATCTCTTGAGAAACGCGCTCCTCGACCTGAGCAATGAGGTCACTGCCGGATGGAAAAAAGAGGATGTAATGAAAGAGGCAGAAGCGATGGTGGCGCTCGCCCCAAAGCAGTGGCCTGTTTTCTTCCAACAATCCTCCGTGCTGCGGGAGCGACTTACCGAGCTTGAAAATAGGGGAAAAGAGAAATACGGTGTGGACGGCAGCGGCGAGAGCGGCGAGGAACTTTTGAAGGCTATTAACAAGGATGCCACGACAAAAGAGGAATACTTTTCCTCGACGGCCGAGTTCTTCGCCAATGTCTGTGCCGTCAAGAAATGGATCTACCTGCAGGACGTCGAAGAGATATTTATGCCCAAGGAAATTTCATGGGGCCAAAAGGGAACGTGGCGATGAACGCGCTTTGTGATCGCTGCATGGGGTGTGAAAGCGCCGATGATAAAACGCTTTACGAGCTTGCCCATATGGACGACAAGAGCATGTCCAGCCTGGTCAACGAGTGCAAGTACAATATGAAGGAGCTTCAGGAAAAGGCTTGGGAGAGCGCGCAGAAGAGAATGGAAGAGACCAAGGCCGGTCTGGAAGGAAAAAAAGAAAAGCTGCGCGAGATGAAGGAAGGCTTTGCTTACCGGCTGCTGGAACAACTCGAGGGAGGCAAAGACCTCGAGGGTATGATGGATGAGTACCTGTCGGACGAGTCCAGGCGCGCACTGGAAGAAGAACTGTCGATGATGTCAGGGATGGAAGATGGCATCCAGTCGGAGGATATCAGGAACGGGCTCCAGGAATTCGTGGATAAGAACCTGTTAGAGATGGATGGAGACGGCATCAGGATCACGCCAAAAGGATGCAACCGGCTGGCAAAATATGTGCTCCGGAAAATATGGGAGAACCTCTCGGGTATAAACAGCGGTACCAATCCCACAAAGGACGAAGGCTTCGGCGTGAGCCACGGCTTCGCTACGAGAAAGTATGAACATGGCGATGAGTTCGACAGGATTGACCTTGAATCGACGCTCATGAAAGCAATGGAGCGGCATCGTGACGTAGAAGGGCGTATAACATTCGACGAAGAGGACATCCGGGTAAGAGAAACGCACAGCGATACAAAACTCTATGTGGGTCTTATCGTGGACGAAAGCGGCAGCATGAGTGGAGACAAGATTCACGCAGCCATGGACATCTCTGCTGCACTGTCTGAACTGATGAGCAGGAATTCACGGGACAAGATGAAGCTTCTTCTCTTCTCCAACCAGGTGAGAGAAGTGCCTTACTGGGATGTGATGAATGTCAATTTTGCCGGCGGTACCACGGACATAAAGAGCGCCTTGAAGCGCTTCAGGACTACAACGGCGCACGTAACTGCTGACAAGCAGGTCTACCTGATCACCGATACGGAGCCTAATTCAGAAGATGGCAGGTACGTAGGCTTTGAGAAAGCTGCAATAGGAGTTATCAATGAGGCCCAGGCCTATCAGCGTGAAGGCATCACGCTTAACATTATCATGCTGGACAACACTCCCCACCTCAAAGAGTTCGCAACGATCCTCGCCAGAAGAAATCTGGGAAGAGTATTCTTTGCCGAACCAAAAGAACTGGGCAGAGTGATCGTGGAAGATTATCTGCGCTCCAAGAAGAAACAGAAGCTCAAGAGAGTGAGATAAGAAACAGTTAACGGTTGACAGTTATCAGTCGGCAGGTACCAACCGTAAACTGGTAACTGTAAACCGCTAACCGATTCAGAATAATTCCTTGAATGCTTTTGCGGCTGTATAGACCGATCCTACGCCGCTGATGTAGTTAGCCACCCTCAACGCTTCCAGCACTTCTTCCCTGGTTGCGCCTGCCTGCATTGCCTGCCCTGCTAACGATTTCACTCCGTCAGATGTGCCGTGTGCTGCGTCAAGGGCCATGGCGATAAGGAGCTTGATCTTCCTGGTTAGGGCTCCGTCTGCGAAAGTGAAGTCGTTACTGCCTTGGACAACTTTGCGTAATTCCGGATCGATAGTTTCAAAAAT
>DATKNH010000033.1 GCA_035541455.1 Syntrophorhabdales bacterium | reverse complement strand
GCCGCACTGGGGCACCTGCTCCTTGATCCAGGCTACCTTCACCGGGTGGTTGGCGGGGAGGCCCTCGATCGTGGTGATCTTCTTGCCCTGTACGTCGCCGACGGGGGTGATGCAGGAGCGCATGGCCTTGCCGTCAATGTGTACCGTGCAGGAGCCGCATTCCCCGATACCACAGGAGTATTTAGTGCCCGTTAACTTGAGCGTATCGCGTATGACCCAGAGCAGCGGTGTATCCGGAGGAACATCCACACTGTACTTCTTTCCATTGACCTGAAACGAAATCATGAGTACCTCCCTTTTTTTATTTGAGTACCCCTTGCCCGTTCGATGATCATGGTATTTCTCATGATAGCCGTGGGGGAAACCTGCTGTCAACAGAAAATAGAGGTGGGTGAGTTGATACGAAAGGTGGCTATCTTACAAGAAGCTCCCTCTCCTGGGGAAAAAGTTTTTCGCAGCCGTTCTTTGTAACCAGCAATGTATACTCGATCTGCAAGCCTCCGAACCCTAACGCACTGTAGGGAACTTCGACGTTTATGACCATATTCTCTTCGATGGGAATGTCATAACTGCCGGGCAGGTAAGGACTTGTTGATTTCACAGGAGCTCGAAGCACGGGGTAATCTCGCGCCTCAAGGCCTATGCCGTGGCCCACAAAGCCCGCCCTTTTTGAGTAATCCTTCAACCCGGCTTTCTCCACTGTTGCAATAGTCTCCTGATAGACCTGTGATGGGAGAACACCGGGACGCAGGATCTCCATAGCCTTATTCATGCCGGCCTTAATAGCTTCATGGTAAGCAGCCTGTTTTTCTGCCGGAGCGCCGATCACAGCGCATCCTCCTGTATCTGCATGGTACTTGTCGAAAATGCATCCGACATCGTACTTGAAGAGATCGCCTTTTTTCAAACGATAACCGGACGGCGTATGAAAATGTCCATACGACAGTATGGGCATGGATGACTGAGTACCGGACGCAGTATTGCAGAACTCAAAGACAGCACCTTCTTCCGCAACGCTCTCCAGGCAAAGTTGCATCAGTTCTTCCTCCGACGCCCCTTCACCTACTCCTTCGAGCAGAGCCTTGGTCGCTCTTTCGTTTTTGATTCCGGCAGTCTTCAGCCGTTCTATTTCATCCGGCGTTTTTATCATTCTTATGATTCTGAATAATTCGAATGTGTCCACCATTGTGGCGTCAACCAGGTCACTCTCCAGTCGTTCCATGGTGCGGGGCGATACATTCTTTTCGTCCAGGCCGATCCGGAGCTTATCCAGTCCGTGCTCCTTCAACGCCTTCACGATTGCCTCTCCCGCTGTTAGCGCATTCCTCGCACGCCGGTCAAGGATTTCTCTGTATTTCGACTCTCCGTGGCTCACCTCCCCTTCCGGGTCCAGGAGGTAAAACACGGGACCAAACGTAAAGACATCAGAGGCCCAGGTTGGGAACCTCGCGGGCCATGCTGCGTCAGCCGTAGAAATGACTAGCGTGGGAACAGCCATTCTCTCGGGCGCATAGATAGCGTAAGATTCCCAATCGAGAAACCGATACATGTAATGATGGTTGCTCTCAAAATCGGTCAGATAGGTCACGTTCTCGGGATGCGACGCAATCAGCACGTCCAGTTTAAATCGCGCCATCATCTCCTGAATTCTTTCTTTGTGTGCCAGCATCAAACCTCCTGTTTCTTGGGGCTCGCGTCGCCCCCTCCGCCAGCAAAGCCGTCGGAGCCTCCCCCTCTCGCGAGCCGTGCTCGCTAGATAGATTCCTTTACGGCGCCGGTGCAGCCTAGGGGCTCATCATTCGGAATCTATTTTCCTACGTACAATCCCAGTTCTTTCAGCATGGGGACGCCTATTTCCGCGCCCTTCTTAATCGACTCCGCTATGAACTCAGGCCCGCCGTAACGCGGCTCGTCCCCTGTTTTTTCAACAGCCTTCTTAAACTCAGGATCATCGTACGTCTTCTTTAATGCATCGGTGAGAGTTTTCCTGATCTGCGGCGGAGTATCTCTATGGACGTAGAGTCCTACAAAAGGCGTCAATTGATTCAGATCGGAATAACCTATTTCGGCAATGGTGGGCACGTTAGCCAGATCAGGATAACGGGTGATTCTCCGGTCACTGAAGAAAAAGAGAAATTTGATTTTACCTGACCGGACGTGGTCGACCACCGTACCATAGGTCATGTTGGAAGCCTCAATGTGGCCGCCGAGAAGCGCCGTTACCTTTTCCGGGGGCCCTTTGTAGGGGATGTCTATAGTTTCCACTCCCGCCCTGCGGAAAACGAGGAGTACAGCGACATGCGCTACCATCCCTCTTCCCGAATGAGCCCACCGTATCTTGCCAGGATTCTTTTTACCATAGTCAGCAAGATCTGCAAAGGTCTTCCACGGCGAATCTCCCCTGACGCAAAGACCATCCACGAACTGAACCATATTTGCGAGAGGAACGATGTTGGCCGGGTCGAAAGGAATTTTCTGCGACTTGGTCGTCATGGCGAAGAAGAAATTAGTGGTGACAAAGAGCTTGTAACCATCAGGTTTGGAATTGAGGAGTTCGGCCGCACCAAGACTGCCGCCTGCACCCGGTTTATTGGTGACGACGACAGGCTGCCCCATGTACTTCGGGGCAATGTCCGCGACTATCCGAGCTACGACGTCGAGCGGGCTACCCGGAGTGAAGGGTGCAATAATTTCTATCGGCTTTGTCGGAAACTGTTGGCCCTGAGAAGTTCCGCACACACAAAGCATCGCCAACACCACAAGAGCCAACGTTGTCGAACACCGGTATGCAGGCATGCCTGCCAGCATCTCCGCTATGAATCGTCCTCCCGATATTGTCCCGGGAATCTTTCGAGCATCACTGCCAGCACGATCAGCGAGCTTTTTCATACGTTTCACCTAACACGTTCTCTATTAATACCCCGTTTTGGTCACTCTGCCTGTTGCATCAACGTACCATCGCTCGCTCGGGAACGTCTTGCCATTCAGCGTGGCCAACATCCAGTCGGCAACCAGGGTTGTCGGGTTGGGCCCAAGACTGACAGATGGTACGCCCGCGACCGTGTGGCGGGAATCCTGGTAGACAACAAGTCGTTTCGGGCTTTGAATCGTTTTCATCAATTTCTCAGTGTACTGCATCGGACTCAGCTCGTCTGCTTCTCCCGCAACACACAGAAAAGGTACCCGGATCTTCTCGGCCTGCCCTTCCCACGTCATACTTTTCCGAAATTGGTCAAACTCGTTCTCATTCGTAAATCCGGACATATACATGAAACGCATTTTGAATGTCGGTGACGCCTCCTCAAAGATGCTGTGAAAACCCGGTTCGAAGCATGTGTAAAGCGTGGCGACGGCGCGGATGCGCGGCTCGTTCGCCGCCGCAATCGTTGCGAAGAACGTACCAAAACTATTGCCGCTGATTCCTATGCGCGCCGGATCAACCTCCTGCCGTTTGATCAGCCATTCGACTGCGGCTGTGCCTGTGGCCGCCCAGGCGCGCATGCTGAAGTAGATGTCGAGGACCGCGCTCTCATACTGGCCCGGTCCATCAATTGCCAGTACAGCGATACCACGGTTCAACCACCGGTCTCCGTACATGGCAACGCTCAGCTCTTTGAAACTGTCCATCCCCGGGATCGAAATCACAACAGGGATCCGACCGCCCTGGTAACCTGGAGGCAGATGAAACCAACCCGGCAGGCTCTTACCCCCTTCCAGAGGAATCCACACTTCCTCCACGCGGTGATCAGCAAGCTTCGCGTACCTGTTGTAGCAGTCGCGCTTGCGCTGGTTGTAAAATTTATTTTTCTCATTGTTTTCATCTATGGGCCATTGCGCACCACCCCAGAACATGGTCGCAATACAGTAGTTCTCCCGCGCCGTCACGTGTTCGCCTGCCTCCTCAGCCGCTTTCGCTCTTGCCTCCCGACGACGCGCAGCAGCCTCAAACGCGGGCGATGCGTCAGCGTATTTCTGGACGCGCTGCCGGATACCGACCATATCGAGGCTGGCCTCAGCGCCACACGGTGCGGCGATGTATGCTGAACGCGGCTGATCCCAGTCCATGCCGACCGAGCGGATCACGTTGTCGAGCACCCACCGCTGCTCGACCCAACGACGTGTCACAGGCTCGCCGTGACCCTTGCTCACCGGCTCGGCCGCAGCCTGATTCGAGCCTGCGGTCATCACCTTTACATCGGATGTGCCCTGCTGCGCGCGCACTCCTGCAAAGCCGAGGCAAAGGAACAATCCCATAACCAGCGTCACAACACCCACTATTTTCATCTCTCTCCCCCCTGTAGAAGGCACATAGTTACGTGGCTGAGTAACGGTAACCAAGTTCCCTCAGGGTGTCAACTACATTTTAAGATGGGTACATTTTAAGAGGGCAAACAAACGGGCGGTTCAGACGGCAGGTTTGGGCGAGCGGCGACGCTTACGACGTCTCCTTCTTTTTTTGCTGACGGGCGGTTCACCAGAGCCAGCCTCTGAAGGCAGTGCAGCCTGACCCTCCGCAAGGAACCTGTCCCACCACGCGAGAGGAATCCGATGTTTGTCTCTCACCTCGGCCCCAAGGCGGAGGTACGCGAGGGCTTCCCCGAACTCAGGCCTACCGACCACAGACAACGGCCTTCGCGGCGGCATTCTGTGCAGCGAAGTTTGAAGACCCAGGATACCCCGAAGCCGGTCGCTGACCTTCCTCGGAATGGAAACAACCTTAAGGGTTTCCTTCATGAACACGTCACACGACGCATCCAGCGCCTGACGATAGGGGATGCCTGTGCGATGGAGAGCCAGCGCGGCCTCCTCCAGATTTGGACCCAGCAGGGCTGCCATAAAGAGCGCAGGAGACACTCCACTCCCGTTCCCGTAAAGCCTGCCGAGACTCTCGAGGTTGGCTTCAAGCCACCTCATGTGATCGCTCTTCTCATAGATCCAACGGGTGAGGGCGGGTAAGAGAGCCGAGAGAAGGCCGCTCTTCTCCAACAGGCTGAATGCCGGTCGCGCTGATCCGAGAAGAAAGAGTTTCTGCACCTCTTCGTAGAGTCTCGCCGGTGACGCGCGGGAGATAGTCGGAGCAAGCTCGCACAGGATTTCCCAGGTAGCAGGTTCTATGACGAGATCGTGAGACGCGGCAAACCGAGCAGCACGCAGCATGCGCACAGGGTCTTCGGTAAAGCGGACACGAGGGTCACCTATAGGGCGGATGAGCCGCTGCTCCAGATCGCTGAGCCCTGTCGTATAGTCGACAACGGAAAAATCTGCAATATTGTAGAAAAGGGCGTTGATGGTAAAGTCGCGGCGCAGGGCATCCTCCTCGGGTGTGCCGAACACATTGTCCAGCAGGACCATCCCATCCTCTGTTTCCCTGTAATACGGACGTCTGGTGGAGCCTTCCTCTTCGGGTGCCGGAATGTCCGATGGGAGCGCTGCCCGTCGAAAGGTTGATACTTCCACAATTTCGTCATCGAAGTGGAGATGGGCCAGTATAAAACGGCGGCCTATCAGGCGACAGTTATGGAAAAGCCGCCTGATCTGCCCCGGCGTCGCGTTGGTCCCTATGTCGAAATCCTTTGGCGTGCGCTCGAGGAGCAAGTCGCGTACACATCCGCCCACCAGATACGCAGTAAACCCGCGCCCGTGGAGGCGGTAAAGTGCGCGCAGGGCATTGGGACTGATCTGCTTTCTCGATATCCGGTGTTCCTTGCGGGGGATGATCAGAGGTTCCAACCCCTTCACCATAGCATAATCGACTGAAAAAGCAAAATGGGGTACGCGCCCGCAAGGTGTCGGCTCTTGCTTTATGCTATGCTTATGGCGCACACAGGAGATCCGCATCCGGGCGTTGTATGGCTGACACTAGTATCTTGAAAATCTCGGACTTGACCAAGCAATATGACGGCTTCACCGCCGTAGACCGTATCACCTTTTCCGTGGGGGAAGGTGAGATAATCGGGCTGCTCGGACCGAACGGCGCGGGTAAAACTACCACCATCAACATGGTACTGGGTATTCTGGAGCCGACTGCAGGATTGATCGAAATATTGGGCAATGACCTCAAAAAATGCGGATCCGATATAAGAAGAAGCATCAACTTCGCAGCTGTCTATGCTCATGTGCCTGCTAACCTGACCGTGTGGCAGAACCTTTACGTCTTCGGGCTGCTGTACGAGTTAAAGCAACTTAACGTGCGACTCAAGTCATTGCTCCAGGAATTCGACCTGGAGCGTTTCGTCCATACTAAGACAGGCTTGCTTTCATCCGGCGAACTCAGCCGCCTCAATCTTGCCAAGGCGCTCATGAACAGGCCGCGACTGCTGCTCCTTGACGAACCCACTGCTTCGCTCGACCCCAGCGTCTCACAGCTTATCCGTGAAAAGATAAAAGCTTACGCACTGGGCACAAAAGCCGGTATCCTCTGGACATCACACAACATGAACGAGATCGAAGCAGTGTGCGATCGTGTGCTCTTTCTCTCGCACGGGAAAATCCTCCTGAGCGGCGATCCGAAGACACTGCCCGGAGAGCATGGCAAGAAAGACCTGGATGAATTGTTCATAACCGTTGCGCGCGAGCCGCTTCGCCTGAAGGAATGAACCCATGAGCCTATCGAGAGTCTTCGCAGTCTTTGTGCGCCAGCTCTTCCTCTTTAAAAGCAACCCAACGCGCCTGGTCAGTATTTTTCTATGGCTGATCGTCGATGTGATACTGTGGGGTTTTATCAGCAGGTATCTCGCCTCCATGGGACAGGCAACGTTCAATTTCGTCACAGTTATCCTTGGTGCAATCATCCTGTGGGAATTCATGAGCCGCATTCAGCAGGGCATAATGATGGCTTTTCTGGAGGACATCTGGAGCCAGAACTTCATCAACTACTTTGCCTCTCCCCTGAAAATCAGGGAGTATCTGAGCGGTTTGATCATAACCAGCATATGTTCCGGCATAGCGGGCTTCATTGTAATGATCCTTATCGCAGCTGTTCTCTTCGGTTACAATGCGTTGACAACCGGCGCCTTGCTTCTTCCCTTCATGGTGGTGTTGCTCCTCTTCGGGATCGCAATGGGTATTTTTGTCTCAGCCGTAATATTCCGCCTCGGCCCGTCGGCCGAATGGCTTGGATGGCCCATCCCCATGGTGCTCTCACTTTTTGTGGGAGTTTTCTATCCCGTCTCCACGCTTCCGGCAACATTGAGGCTCTTCAGCGCAGTCATGCCGCCATCCTATGTATTCGAGACCATGCGCAGCGTGCTCACCACCGGTCTTCCAGCGAGCAGTATTGCGTCGAATCTTCTCATCGGGGGCGTGCTCGCAGTAATCTACCTCGTGCTTACGTCCCGCTTTTTCATACGCATCTATCACAAGAATCTGGCAAGCGGAACCATTGCCCGTTTCAACGCCGAGGCACTCTGAAATGAACCCACTCCTTGAGGTGTGCTCATGAGATCGGAAGAATTCGAACTGTCCGGAATGACGCTCGACAAGATGAAGGCAGCTGCTCAGACAAAGATGAAGCAGGATGTCTGGGAATGGATCAACGGCGGGACTGAAACAGAACTCACGCTTCAGCGCAACAGGGCAGCCCTCGAGCGTATTGTCTTAAAGTTACGCGTCCTTCACGGGCTGGAAAAGGTATCTACGTCCGTGACCGTTCTGGGCAAGGCTCTGAAAACGCCCGTCATCGTGGCGCCGTTCGCTCATGTAGGCAGCGTGCATCCGGAGGCTGAAATGGCGCTCGCCAAGGGGGCGGAAAAAGCGGGTGCCATGATGTTCCTCGGCCAGGTTTCCACCTGTTCGGCTAAGCAGGTCGTTGAGGCTGCCGGGACTCCTATTGTCTGGAATGCTGAACCGCTGCGGGATAGAAAGGCGCTTATTGCCGCAATGAACGAAGCGGAACAGTCCGGCTGCTGCGCTGTTGGAGTGTGCGTAGACGATTATGCGGGAGTCAAGGTGAAGGAACGTTTAAAACCCCTGAGGAACAAATCCTTCACTGCAAACGAATTAAAAGAGCTGAGATCTGCAACGTCACTGCCTTTTGTGGTGAAAGGGATCATTGATATAGAGGATGCGCTCATGGCTGCAGATGCCCGTGCAGACGCCATCGTAGTCTCCAATCACGGCGGACGAGTGTTGGATGGTTGTCAAGCTTCTATAGAGGTACTTTCCGACATAGTCAAAGCTGTGGGTTCCGGAGTGGAGATACTTATCGATGGAGGTTTCCGGAGAGGCACTGATGTCCTGAAGGCGCTGGCTCTGGGCGCTCGAGGAGTTCTGGTGGGTCGCCCTATATGCTGGGGGCTGGGGGCTGGCGGCGGCCGGCGCCCAAGGGGTTGCGCGAGTGCTGGAAATGATCACGGATGAATTGCAGCGAGCAATGCTCCTGGCCAACGTTCCCAGCGCAAGTACTGTGCCCCGGGATTGCGTGATTGTGGGGTAAGGCGGCCACGGCAGTCGCACCTGTCTTAAGATTCTTTGAATTCGCAGGACTCTGTTATCTTGACCTAAGAATTTCATTTCTGTACAGTGTGAGCGTGGCGATGCGCACTGCCATTGAGTGTTTCTTGAACGTACTGCTGAGGGGAGGAGTGTCATGAAACAGAAATTCTGTATCCGATGGATCGCAGTCCTGATTGGCCTGGCGGTACTCTGCTTTAGCGGTGCAGCGACCGCAGCCGACGTAAACGTGATGGTCTCAACTGGATTTTATGAGATCTACAAGGAATTGACACCTGCGTTCGAGAGCGCGAGCGGACACCACCTCGTCACGACGCGCGGCCCCTCGATGGGAGACTCGCCGGAAGCCATCCCCGCCCGTATGAAGCGCGGCGAGCCCGTCGACGTAGTCATTATTATCGGCGCGACGATCGATGAACTCGGTCGGCAGGGCCTGGTGAGCCCGGGCAGCAAGGTCGATCTCGCCCGCTCCCAGATCGGTATGGTCGTGCGAGCCGGAGCCGCAAAGCCAGACATCGGCAGCGTTGAAGCATTTCGGCGTGCCCTGTTGGAGGCAAAATCGATCGCATACTCGGACAGCGCCAGCGGCATTTATCTTTCGACCACACTCTTTCAGAGACTTGGCGTTGCCGACCAGGTCACGGGCAAGAGTCGGAAGATCAAAGGACCGCCATCCGGTGAGCCGGTCGCAGCCGTCGTCGCACGGGGTGAGGCGGAAATAGGATTTCAGCAGATGAGCGAGCTCCTTCACGTGCCCGGTGTTACGATCGTCGGCCCCATCCCCGCAGAGCTGCAGGAAGAAACCTTCTTCTCAGCCGCGGTCGCGAGTGCAGCCAGACAGCCGGAAGCGGCACGCGCTCTGATCCGCTTTCTGGCATCGCCTCAAGCCGCACCGACGATCTCGAAGGGCGGGCTTGCGCCTCTGTCAAAACAGTAAGATGAGATCACTCTTAGCCGCGCTCGTCACCCTTTTGGTCGGCCTGGGGCTCCTTCTGACGTTCGGTCCTTGTGCCTATTGCGCACAGGCTGTGCCCGAGCCCTATGCCGAACTCTATCGTGGGCTCAATGGCGCTCTCGATGGCGCCGATCAAAACATTGCTGGAACGGGTGACGACTGGCGCCCGGTGTACTCCGTGGATCTCCTCGCAGCCAACTCGAATCGCGGACCAGCCCTGCTCCGATCAGAATCCCTCGATACGGTAAGGCTCTGTCTCGATCGCTTTAAGGCCTTGGGCATCCAAAATGTCAAGTTCGCGCTGCAGTATCCGATGCTGCGTGCGGACTTTCCGGATGCCTCGCAGTATCTGGCCTTCTACAAGAACGTTGTGCAAGAAGCTCACGCTCGAGGGATCAAGGTCATGCCGCATGTCACGGTCCTGTTCTCCGACACACCCTTCAGCCCATTCAAGGGCATCTACAAAGGACTCGATCTTGAGCGCTTCAAACGGGAGTACCGGGATATGGTGCATCTCGTCGTGCGCGAGCTCCATCCGGACTATCTCGGTCTGATCACAGAACCAGACACGCAAGCCAGACTTACGGGGCTTAGGGAACTCAACCAGCCACAGAACGTGATGGAGGTTGTTCAATTCGCTTTGTCCGGGCTCGACAGGGGCGCAACGCTCATCGGAGCGGGCAGCGGCTCGTGGAGCCAAACGGCGTTCGCCAAAGCTCTGGCGGAGCAGACAAGTGTGGATTTCATTGCCATCCACGTGTATCCCATTACCGGCCGAATGGTGACGAACGCGGTTGAAATGGCTAGAATCGCCCGGGCCAACAAAAAGCTTGCGATCATCGACGAGGCCTGGCTCTACAAGATACTGAGACCTGGCGGACAAGACAACTTTGCAGCCGCTTCTGAAGTCTTTCGCCGAGACACCTACGCGTTCTGGGAGCCTCTGGACAAGAAGTTCATAGCGCTCATCCTCAAGCTGGCACGGACAGAGCATGTCAGCCTCGTCTCATTCTTCTGGAGCGGCTTGCTCTTCGGCTACCTGGACTATACACCAGAACTGGAGCAACTGCCGTACCGCGACCTCGCTCAACGGCACAACCGGGTCGTCTATCAGAACTTACGGAGCGGCGCACTCAGCAGCACAGGCGAGTACTACCGCGACGCAATCGCAAAAGCACGGAACTGAGGCAGTCCTTTTCTTCTGCCAGCGACGGCAGGTGCCAATTTTACAAATCTGTACTATACTTCAGAAAACCAATGTCAACGCGCCTGACACCCCTTCTTGCTTTAGCGGGCCTGGGATTACTCGCTTCCATCTTTTTCGTAAACGTGGAAATCCCCTGGGACGATGTGAACGTAGGCTGGGTGATGGCCTTCGTATTTCACCTGCCGCTGCTGCTCTTCTTCTTCGCCGCCGTCATGGTGGAGATACTAACAGTCATTGAAAAGAAACACGCCGTAAAACGCTAAATCCTGTCTATCTCATGTCGGGCATCGCAGCCTTCACCCTTTGCACCCATGCATTCCAGGGGCGATCGAGGTAGGGGCTCCCCTTGTTCGCATCCGGTGCCTCCTCCTTGTTTATGTACTTGGGGGTGCCCAGTTGCAATGCCATGAGCTGAATGACCGCGTTATCGCGTAGCGAGATCGCGTTGCTCACCGCGCTTGGCACATCCAGGCCTACCACGGTGTAACCGTGTCCACGCATGAGCACTGCCAGTCCCGAGCCGAGGCGTTTCGCCAGGAGTTCGCCCTGCTCCTTGGTCGTTACCAGCATTCCGGTATTGCCTGGCGACGTAAAATCGTACTCGTCAAAAACAGGCACGGCAGGATAGAATTTAGAGGCCCCGTTCATCACGGGCTTGAGCGGAACGTTCGAGACCGAGAATGCGATGATTGAAGCAGGATGCGCGTGGATGACCGCATGCACATCGGGCCGCGCCTTGTAGATGGCCCCATGAATGATTCGCTCTGCGTAAGGCCTCATCGTGCTCTTCGTGACCACGTTCCCGTCAAGGTCCACTTCCAGGATGTCCTTGGCCGTGACCAGTTCCGGCGCGACAGCCCTCGCCACAAAAAAGGTTTTCGGGTTCTCCGGGTTTCTTGCACTCACGTGGCCGAAAGCATCGAAGATGTGCTCAAGTACGAGAATCCTATTTGCCATCACCACGAAATCGATGGCCTCCTGCGCTGTTGTCGCTTGCTGTTTAAAGGCTGCCTGAGACCATGCGGTTCCCGAGAGGGAAAAGAGCAGCAAAGCTGTGAACCATACAATGCCGCTTGAAACAAGGCCACTACCCGACGTTCGCCAACCCCGATGTCTTCTTCTCATATGCTGCCTCCTCAATGGTGGTTTGTAATTTCTCGATTGTAGCACAGCGAAACTCATGCAGGCGAAAAAGTAAGCAGCCGCGCTGCTAGTTTGTGGCAGTTTCACTTTGCTTATTTCCATTGGTTTGCATAGTATATAACCAAAAATACTTATGGGTAAGGTTCTGCTCATGCTTTTGGCTACAGTGCTGGCGTTTCAGGCGTGGGCTGCCCCTTCCCGAATGTCTTTGGATGAGGCAAAACAGGTAACCGATTCTGCCATAAGCCAAGAAGCATTTGTTCCTCCGCCGAGACGCGTTGACGATGTCATCAAGATATTAAATCAGGCCGGAACATTTAAGGGAAATACCGAGTCGAATCGGATCAAAGCCGATGCGCCTCCACCCCCAACCCAGGACAATCAAAGCCTGGTGGCCTTCTACCGGGAAAGGGGTATTGCAGCGTGGCAGCTTGGCCGCTACAAACAGACACTGGATGATTTTGAAAAGGCACAGCATTACGCCGGCGAGGCCAGAATCACTGATCCACAGTTCATGCAGAGACTTGCCGTTGCTGAGCTGGAGCGTTGATCGGCATCGCAGCGGTTGTACTTGACGGAGCAGTGGTCGGTGAAGAATCGATTATCGGAGCAGGATCCGTCGTGGCACCAAGATCCGTTATCCCTCCCAGATCGCTCGTGCTGGGAACACCGGGCAAGGTCGCCCGCGCTCTGGACGAGGAGGACATCCGGATGATTCAGGATATGTCCAGTCAGTACTTCGAATTGAAAGAGATTTACAGGCAAGCGCTTGCTGGATGCCATCTACCGTAACTCTCCACCTCTGTTGCAATCGGATCTTACTATGCAGTCTCAGTATTAAGACTTGGCGTTATCAACAGCGCGTGAGGCTCACACCGAGTACCTTCTGAAGTGGTGAATCCGCCCTTCGCTCAATTTGATGGCACATTACATCCGGCAATGCGAAACGTCAGTGTAGCCGACCCGCTCTTTGTTATGGTGAACCATGATTCGCCGTTCGGGCCCGTGAATGCATCGCGTCATTAAGCCTCAAGAACAGAGTTCGAGAGGTGGCGACTCTCCGGCCTCCCCTTCTCCTCCTATGAGAGCAACATGGAGAGGGGAATTGCCCATAGTTTACTGCCCAGGCTAACAGGGCTAGTGCCGGTGTAAGCGAGTATTCCCGCTACGCAATGGGGCGTCGCAGCGATAAAGGTCCGGAGTCCTGTCAGGTCGTCTTTTCCCCAACGGGCCGCCGCCCTGACTTCAATGGCCATGCACTTTTCCCCCGCCTCAATAATAAAATCGACTTCATGGCGTCCCTGAATATTCCAGAAGAAGAGGTGCGCCTGTGGCCAGCCTGCGTCAAGAATTCCTACGAGGTTTTGAGCCACGTAGGTTTCAACCAGTGCCCCTCTGAGGGGGTCATCCGAAATATCCTCCGTTCCCGCTAGGTAGCAGGCAAGGCCCGAATCCCCCAGATACATTTTAGGCGATTTTATCAGTCTGCTCGATCTGTTTCGCAGATACGGAGCGAACCGGTAAACAACACAGGAGACCTCCATGATGGAGAGATAGCTGGAAACCGTGGCCGCAGTGAGGTGGGCGTCCCTACTGAGGTCACTGATATTCAAAATGCCGCTTGCCCTCAAGGCGACAAGGTGCAGCAGCCTGCGAAACGGAATAACGTCCCCGATGCGGCTCAAATCGCGGATGTCGCGATCCAGGTAGGTATGCTCATATCCATTGAACCAGTTCGTCTTGTTCTTCAGGCCTCCGAGACAGACCGTGGGCATGCCGCCTCGGACCACATCGTCTAGGTGCATCGGCTGAACATCCTTTCCACGGGCGAGGGTTGGAGTCTCAAGGAAGGTCCTGATAAAGGGTTCACGTGAAGGAACACCTTGCAAGGTTTCGAATTCAATTCCAAACTACTTCCGGATTCCTCAAGAATTTTCTCCGAGAAGAAACATTGTACCGCGCCGGTTCTATCGCACTGCCTGTGACTACTACACGATTTTCAGGCCGCGGGAAGCAATAACCGAGATAGCTTCTTGAGCACGACCGGACTCCCACACACAAAGGTCCGAGGAGGATTTACCCCGTGGTGTTGCCCAGAGCTCCCTGCGAACAGCTAGAGGAATACTTCCTGAAGTCTTCAACTTCAGTCTTTTCTTCTCAGCACACGGTTACAGACGGCAATCGTGACTGGGGTTCCAAAGAGAAGTTTGCTTGACAACAGTCGCCACCGATACCACAATTGACTATAGACTATAACCTCCTTCGCCAATCGCTAGTGCGTTTGCGTAAACCATAAGCGAATGAGGAGGAGGGTTATGCGACCCAGCCTTTGTATAGTCTCCTTTGTTCTCTCGGCGCTATTTCTCTTCTCCGTGCTATCGCCCGAACCAGATTATGTGCAAGGGTATAACACCACTGCTGGTTTTCCAACCTTCGTCGAGTGCGATGCTGCATGTGCGCTGTGCAGCGACGTCACTCTCGCACCAGACGGTCATCAGCGTACCGAACGCTTAGCCCTGTTTGGGCAGGCGCGCTTCACACCCTCGCTTATCATCGCGAAGCAACTCTGCAGGGCGCCTCCTTCACGTTTGAGCCCAACGTCATAGAGGCTCTTTCAGTAATAGTCGGTAAACCGTAAATTCCCTTACCAGGAGGGGCTTATGGGGAGTAAACCGGGTAAGCGATCCACCTCGAATCTGGCTCACAGAGCAAAACAAAGCATTCACGAGCGCCTGAAAGACACCGAGCACCCCGCCCTCCTTGAAGCGCTGAATGTTCCGGTAAGCCTGATCAATCACCAGTATACGTACACGTGGGTAAACAGCTGTTTCGCCGCTGTACACAGGCGTAAGCCGGAAGGGATCATCGGCAGAAGGGTGTCGACTCTCTGGGGACAGGAGACGTTTAGTCGCGCTATAAAGGATAGGCTGGACCGCTGCTTTGAGGGCGTGGAGGTGCGCGATGAAGCCTGGATCAAGTTTCCTGCCCTCGGTTCCCGCTACTGCGCCGTGGTTTATACGCCGTATCGCCTCGCCGCTAAAGGCGCCATTGCCGCTATGGTGGTCACCTACGACTTCACGGAGCTCAAGGAGATGGAACGACAGCTACAGGCGTACCAGGAGCATCTTGAACGGCTCGTGGAAGAGCGCACCGAAGAACTCCGAAAGAGTGAGGAGGAGTTCAGAAAAATCTTCGAGAATGCGACCGAGGGCATTTTTCAGATCCTCCCCGATGGCCGGCAGTTGAGGGCCAATCCCGCGTTTGCCCGTATCCATGGATATGATTCACCAAGAGATTTGGTCGCCGAGGTCGCAAATATTGAACAGCTCCATGTGGAGCCTGAGCAAAGACGCGACTATGTCGCACTGCTTCATAAGAAAGGCCATGTCCGCAACTTCGAATTCAAGGTGCGCCGCAGGGACGGGACCCTTACCTGGGTTTCCGTGAATGCGAGGGCCGTTCGTGACACAACTGGGGCAGTGCTGTACCATGAAGGTACTGTTCAGGACATCAGTCAGCAGAAAAACGCCGAAAACCAAATTCTTGTCCAGAGGAATCTGGCCCTTGAGCTCGCGGTAACCTCTTCCCTCGAGGGGGCGCTTTCCCTCTGCCTGGCCACCGCGTTACAGGTTTCAGGTATGGACTGCGGGGCTATACATCTTAAGAATCTCGATACTGACGATCTCGAAATGGTTGTCCATAGAGATTTGCCCGGAGATCTCGCCAGCAGGTTCTCCCTAGTCAAGGCCCGCTCAGAACTCTGGTTGCTCCTGACGCAGCGAAGAAGCGTGGCCCACTCTCTCGCCGACCAGATCTCCGAAGAGGTGAGACCGTACATCGTGGGTGAGGGAATCCGGTCTGCTGTTATGGTGCCTGTCTTTTTCAAAGGTGAGGTGATCGCGTCTATGAACCTCGGCTCCCGTGAGGTTGTACTTGCGCGAGAGCAAGGCTGGCCGACACTCGAACTTATTGCTGGTCAACTGGGCAACATCATCGTGCGGATCCAGGCTCGGGGTCAGCTCGAGAAGGAGATAGAAACGCGCAGGGAGGCAGAGAGGGCACTGGAAGCAGAACGCCTTGACCTTCAGGAGGCAAACGCCGCGCTGAAAGTCTTGCTCAAACGCCGGGAGGAGGACAAAAAAGAGCTTGAAGATAGACTGGTGTCAACCGTGAAGCAGCTTGTGGTTCCGCACGTAGAGAAGTTGAAAAAGAGTAAGCTCGAACCTTTGCAACGCGCCGCGGTTGACTGTATCGAAGGGAATCTCAAAGAGATCCTCTCTCCCTTTCTTAACAACTTGCGTCGCTTCAATTTCACGCCGCGTCAGCTTGAGATCATCGCTCTCATAAAGGAAGGTAGGACCACGAAGGACATAGCGGAATTTCTGCATGTGAGCCAGGACGCCATCGACAAGCAGAGGCTTCTCATAAGAAAGAAGCTGGATCTGAATAGGGAGGCAAATCTGCGCTCCTATCTCCTCTCTCTCACCTAATACTACCATTGCGGTCGTAATTCTCTCTTATTTAATTCCTCTTACCGAACTGAATCTTCTGCACTAACCTTTTTCTAGTGACATTTAAAAAGGAGGTTAGTCCGATGCAACAGAGCCTTACGTTGGATAAGAGCTTCGTGGAAGAAAGGTTTGCAGACGGCGAGCGTGTTGTAGAAGAGAAGTTGGTACTGGACAGGGGCTTCGTCACGTTCCTTCTGGTGATGATCCTGCTCTTTGTGCTGTTCGGCATGATAGCGAATCCTGGGTCTTTCGTTTCTCCAGATTACCAGACCTTCTGGTAATAGACGAGGAGGGAGTCATGAAAAGGGGAACGAGAATTTTGCTGGTTATTGTGTTCTTCGCATTCATCGCTGCAGGTCTGGTGACTCACGTGTGTTTGACCTGCTACCCAGATCACCAGTATCTCGCAAGAGTTGAACAGGCTTTCCTGGCATCTGCGGAAGGCGGCCAGGTTGACGAGCCCATAGTCACGGCTTGGGCCCAATCGCAGAGTCCCGATTAACAGGAGGGAGTCATGAAGAAGATATGCGTGATGCTGCTGGTAGCCGTTTTATCGGTCGCTACGACCGTCACGGGTGGGATGGGTCAGCAGACAAGCTTCGCACCAGCCACTGATTTTCCGTATGAGACCGCCGCAGAAACCTACGTCCCTTCTCTCTATTACCCAGTTCAGCAACTTGAGGCTGACCGCCTCGTGGCAGCTTCTGATTTCCCTTACCAGACCTGTGACCTGTGCTACACCCCATCACTGTACTATGAGGCATGGCAGGTAGCGGCAGTTCAGGCCACGAAGTAGCGCCAGGGATGTTGTAAGAAAAGACGGCTTCCGAACTCGGTGCGCTGACATTTTTATCCAGTGGCCTGCCTCAAGGGTGAATGCGGGGCCTATGTCGTTGCGTTGATCCGTAGTCGATGGTCCCTGTCGAAGCATGCGGATCTCCGAAGGAGTGATGCGCCAGCGGCCAGCAAGACGTTTCACTGACCCTTTGCAACCTAGGAGGAAATATGAAAAGAGCCGCATGGATAGGATAAGAGCTAAGTCCTGGGGGACATAAGTTTACTTCTTTCGAACGGTAATGCTCGCCTTTGATACGAACATGAAGTTCATCAGTAGTAGGTACTATACGCAATTTCTCGTCGTCTAACTTTTTTGAAAAATCCCACGGAATCACTTTCGATCGATAACTTCCAGAAGCCCACACTTC
>DATKNH010000032.1 GCA_035541455.1 Syntrophorhabdales bacterium | reverse complement strand
TCGATCTCTGCCCGCGGCACAAGGGCCGCAACTGAATCGATGACAATCACGTCAACAGCGCCGCTCCTCACGAGGTGCTCTGTGATCTCCAGCGCCTGTTCCCCCGTGTCAGGCTGTGATATCAGGAGATCCTCGGTGTTCACGCCTATCTTGGCTGCGTAGTGTATGTCCAACGCATGCTCCGCATCGATAAATACCGCCGCACCGCCCTTTTTCTGGGCCTCGGCGATCACCTGCAGCGCCAACGTTGTCTTACCCGAGGCCTCAGGCCCGTAAATCTCAACGACTCTGCCTCGCGGCAGCCCGCCAATAGTAAGCGCAATGTCCAGTGCGAGCGACCCGGTAGAGATGACTGGTATTTCCTCGGGAGCCCTCTCCCCGAGTTTCATGATCGAGCCCTTACCGAACAGCTTTTCGATCTGCGTCACCGCCATGTCAAGCGCTTTTGTTCGATTCGCTTCTTCCTTCATCATTGTCGCCTCCGAATTTTATCTTCCATACGGGCGTGTAGATAGCCCCGCCGGGTGTAAGCGTACTCTTGAACAGCACTAGCCCATCCACCCAAAACTCCATCTTCTCCAGGGGAGGAAGGTCTCCATCAGGAAAAGGCGCAGGCGTTCTTGCCCTTCCGAGAGTGATGTGTGCAGTGTACTCCCTGGCTTCGCGATCGAATTTGAATTCTGTGAGCGCTTCTTCCACTGCTTCGTAGATCGACTTCATTTCTTCCGTGCCCTTATCCAGCCGCACGATCACAACACGCGCACGCCGTCTGTTTGGGAAGGCATCGATCCCTTTCAAGCTTACCACAAACGGAGTGAACCGGCTGCCCATCGGCGCCAGTGCGTCACGTAATTTTCCGGCCAGCGCCTCTTCGATCTCGCCAAGAAACTTAAGGGTGACGTGAATAGCATCCCTCTTCACCCATTTAATGTCGCGCGTACGCCTGGAAAGCCCTGCAATAATGCTGCCGAGATAGTCAGCTACCGGTGCTGATACTTCGAGGGCCAGAAAGCTTCTCATGCAACATTGCCTTCCAGGAGATCGATCACAAATTGCAGAGCTTCATTCGACGTCTGTTCTTTTATCGCCAGCCGCTCTCCTTTGAACTGAAATTTCCTGAAGAAGAGCCGTTGGTCTGTCGCGAGGCCCACATAGACCGTTCCCACGGGCTTCTCCGCACTGCCGCCTGTCGGGCCCGCTATGCCGGTGACCGAGAGGCCGATGTCAGCACCTGTCTTTGCGCGTACCCCTTCAGCCATTTTTTCAGCTGTCTCCCGGCTCACTGCACCATACTTCTCCAGTATCTCTGCCGGTACCGAGAGAAAGGATTGCTTTGCCCGGTTGCTATACACAACAGTACCTGCTTCAAAGTAGTCGGAGGAGCCCGCAATATCCGTGATCCTGCTCGAGATAAGCCCACCGGTGCAGGATTCTGCCACAGCCAGCTTCATCCGTTTCTTCCGAAGCAGCTCCCCTAAACGCTCTTCGAGCTTCAACGCAACCTGCCCAGCAGGAGAAGCGCTGCGTTCGCATAGATGCCAGCCATGAGGTCGTCCGCCACGATCCCGTAACCTTTAGGGAGCCTCTCAAGGCGTCGTACGGGAAACGGCTTCAGAATATCAAATATCCGAAACAGGATGAATCCCTTCAACAGATTGGAAAAGCCCAGCCCCTGGCCAACCATGGTAACACAGATGCCTGCCAGTTCGTCAACAACGATGTAGCCGGGATCTCCTTCAGCCAATTCCAGGCGGTTAATGCAGAGAATGGCAGCTATCGCGATAAGCATCACGGTGACGGGATGATTGAGAACCCCGGGAAGCAGATAGAGTAGAACACAGCCGACAATTGAAGCCCATGTTCCTGGTGCGTAGGGAAGATAGCCGACGTAGCCGCAGGTGACGAAAATCAGTTCAAGCCTATGCGCCATCCTTTGCACCACCCTCGGGGCCGTCTGACGGAGCGCTGCGGTAAACTTCCTTCTCATCGAACACTTTCTCGCCGATTACTTTCCATTCATTATCCCACGCACGGTAAAAGCAGCTAAAGTAGCCGGTGTGGCACGCGGCTGTTTTCTGGTCCACCAGAAGGAGCAGCGTATCGTTGTCGCAGTCGAGACGGATTGACTTCACCTGCTGGAAATGACCCGATGTTTCTCCCTTGAGCCATATCTTCTTCCTCGAACGGGAGTAATAGTGAGCCCTCTTCGTCTTCAGGGTTAAGTCAAAGGCCTCCTGGTTCATGTAGGCGACCATAACCACCTCTTTCGTGCGCTCATCCTGAACAACAACAGGGGTCAATCCCCGCTCATCCCATTTTATCTGATCCTTATTCATTTCTGCCATGGAATCTCCCAGTGAGCCGCGACCGACCCCGTGTAAATCCGAATATCTAATATCTAAATCCTAAACAATGCTCAAAGATCGAATGTCAAAAAAGGACGATTCAGTCTCAATTTTGGAAATTGGAAATTTGATATTGTTTAGATATTAGAAATTCGATATTAGAATTTTGTTTCATAGTCTTACTGCTACTCCCCTCTGCCGCAAGTACTCTTTCGCTTCTATCACTGTGTATTCGCGGTAGTGAAAGATGGATGCGGCAAGCACCGCGTCCGCTTTGCCGTCTACCAGCCCTTCGTATAAATGTTCCAGGGTCCCTACCCCGCCGGACGCGATCACGGGTATATTGACCGCCTCGGAGATAGCCCTTGTCAGTGGTATATCGTAACCGATCTTAGTGCCATCGCGATCCATGCTCGTCAACAGGATCTCTCCAGCTCCCAGTTCCTCCACTTTCTTTGCCCAGCCGATTGCCTCTACGCCGGTAGGCTTGCGTCCTCCGTACGTGTAAACCTCGAAACCGGCACCGCTCCTCTTCGCATCGATGGCAACGCAGATACACTGGCTCCCGAAGACATCGCTCGCCTCCCGCACGATCTCCGGCCTCTCTATCGCTGCCGTGTTGATGGTGACCTTGTCCGCCCCTGCGAGGAGTACGTCGCGGATATCCTGCAGGTTCCTGATACCGCCGCCCGCGGTAAGCGGCATGAACACCTCTCGCGCCACGTCCTCGATTACATTCAGTATTGTCCTTCTTTTTTCATGAGACGCAGTGATGTCCAGAAAACAGAGTTCGTCAGCCAGTTGCTTCTCGTATGCCTTCGCATTGACGACAGGATCGCCCGCATCCATCAAGTTGACAAAATTCATTCCCTTGACGACTCTACCCTCCATCACGTCCAGGCACGGGATGATCCTTTTAGTCAGCAAGCGAGACGGCCTCCTCTATTTGTATTCTGCCCTCGTAATAGGCCTTCCCCACGATGGCCGCCCACACATTCATCTCCTTCAGTTCTTGCAGGTCCTTCATGGTGCTGACGCCGCCGCTGGCAATAATCGGGAGGCTAGTCATTGTCTGCATCTTTTCTATGGCTCCAAAATCGGGCCCGCTCAACGTACCGTCTTTCGAGATGCTCGTGAAAAGAATGGCCATGATGCGGGCCTCTGCGGCTAGCTCGAGCACCTCTTCAAGGGACATGGCGGCTGCCTCTTTCCATCCCTTCACCATAGGCCGCCCCTCGTAAAGATCCAAACCGAGAACGATGTTCCTGAAACGCGAAAGCCCTCGAAAGAACATCTTGTCTTCCAGCGCCCTCGTCCCCACTATCATCCCGTCTACGTTCGTAGCCGAATAAAAAGCAATGTCATCTTCAGTGCGAATGCCGCCGCCCACTTCCATGTAGCCCGGCACCTTCTGTCTGATAGCGCGTATCAGATCGCTATGCTTCCTCTTTCCTTCGCGTGCTCCATCAAGGTCGATAATGTGAAAATCTCTTGCCCCTGCCTTGCACATGTTTTCGATAGTCTCGGGTGGGTTCCGGCTGTAGATGGTGACCTGTGAGAAATCTCCCTTCAGGAGCCTCACGGCGTTCCCGCCTATGAGGTCCATTGCGAAGAAGATTTTCACTTCAAATCCTCTTTCAGATTCCCTATCCCCTTGTCAATGCCCTCTTCGGCCAGCTCGCTCGCAGTGATCCATCTCATGCCCCTGCGGATAAAGGTACCTATTTTGAGGATGTTGTCGAAAAGAGGCTGCTGGGTCTCGTCAAAGATAAAAACTTTGGCGAGCCCATTTTGATCATACAGGTGCAAGTGAAAGCCGACGCTGGCCGGTTTGTCGACCGCGAAGTTGCCACCTTGCCGTTCCTGGTAGCGGTAGACAAATACCTCAACATTCTTCGCCTCACTTCTACCGAGGACATACTTTATGCCATTATCAGCAAGGCCCTGCCTCAGTTCATCTAACAGCGTAGCTTCTGCATCCTGATGCATGGGGCCGGACCGGATGGGGTTGCCGCAGTGAGGACAGGTGGTCAGGTCCGGATCGAGTAACCGCTCCGTATAGATGCCGATCTCGGTCTCAGCCGCGACCACAAACCCGGCGACCAGCAACAACGCAAAAAGCAGGATCAGTTTTGTTCGCATAGGTCTATAAAATTCTGAAGGAGGTGCAACCCTACCCTCTGGCTCTTTTCAGGGTGAAATTGGCACGCAAAAATGTTCTCCCGCTCTACGGATGATGCAAACGGTTTGCCATAGTCCGTGGTGCTCGCAATCAGCTCTTCTTCGGTGGGTTCGGGATAGAAGGAGTGGACAAAATAAAAGTGTTCTCCCTGGCGGATCCCTTTGAAGAGCTGCGAGCCCTTCGTCTGTTCAACCTGGTTCCATCCCATGTGTGGCACTTTAAGCTCGTTCTTGAACCTTTTTACGCTCCCCTTCACAAGACCTAATCCTTTAACGCCGGGAGCTTCTTCAGAGGATTCAAAAAGCATCTGCAGCCCAAGACAGATCCCCAGATACGGCTTGCCTTTGTTGATCTGATCCAAAAGCACGTCCAGTAAATCGAACCTCACCAGATTCTCCATGCACTTACCGAAGGCGCCCACACCGGGCAGCACAATGGCCCTCGCTGTCGCAATCGCGTTCCTGTCGCTTGTCACAACAATGGACGCGCCGAGCCGCGCAAAGGCATTCGTCACGCTCCTTAAATTCCCCATGCCGTAGTCGACGATTGCTATCACAGCACTCCCTTGGTCGACAAGACCCCTTTCAGATATTCATCCTTCCCGCACGCATCGCGCAACGCGCGACCAAAGGCCTTGAACACAGCCTCTATTCTGTGGTGCGCATTCTCGCCATAAAAAAGATTTACGTGGAGGCAGACTTTTGCCTCGCGCACAAAGGCGAGGAAAAACTCCTTTGCGACCTCTACGTCGAATGTGCCTATCCGCCCCTTCATCTCCCCGTTCCAGGCGAGATACGGGCGGCCGCTTACGTCGATGGTTACGCTGCAGAGCGCTTCGTCCATCGGCACTACTGCGTGTCCGTAACGCCTTATCCCTTCGAAGTCGGCGAGCGCCTCTTTCAGCGCCCTGCCCAGGGCGATGCCCACGTCCTCCACGGTGTGGTGATGATCGATGTCGGTGTCTCCACGGGCTTCTATTTTGAGGTCGAAGAATCCGTGGCGGGCAAAAAGCTCAAGCATATGATTAAAGAAAGGAACCCCTGTTGCGATAGTGTACTTCCCTTCACCGTCAAGCTTCCATCCGACCTTGATCTCTGTTTCTCTGGTCTTCCTGGTGAGCGCGGCTTTTCTTTTCATTGGATGCCCCTTTGGGTGCCCCTAAGGAATCACTTTATTCAGCGGGTATTCGACAATGCCCTGGGCGCCCGCCCGCCTCAGTTCCGGTATGATATCCCGAACGACCGATTCATCTATGATGACCTCCAGCGCAACCCATCCTGCGTCGGCAAGCGTCGAGATCGTGGGTGTATGCAGCGACGGAAGTATCTTCATGATCCGGTCGAGCCCCTTCTGCGGTGCGTTCATCTTGAGCCCCACCTTCTCTTCTGCCCGGAGTGCGCCATGGAGAAGCATGACAATGTTTTCCATCTTCACCTTCTTCCACTTATCTCTTGCGGCTGCTTTGCTGGCAATCACCACTGTTTCTGATTCCAGGATCGTGTCTATAATGCGGAGGTTATTGGCAACCAGAGATGCTCCTGTCTCAGTCACCTCCACGATTGCGTCGGCAAGGAGCGGCGGCTTAACCTCTGTCGCGCCCCAGGAATACTCCACGAGAGCCTCTATTTTTTTCGACTTGAGGAACCGCTTGGTGTATCCCACCAGCTCAGTAGCGATTTTCTTTCCGTTCAGGTCTTTGAGGCTTTTTATCGGGGAATTCTCGGGAGCGGCAACAACCCACTTTACTCCCTTAAACCCAACTTTTCCGTAACGCAGCCGCGCGATCTCCGTTACCTTTGCGTTCTGCTCCAGCACCCAGTCAAGACCAGTGATGCCCATATCGAGGATGCCGTTCTCTACATAGCGGGCCATCTCCTGCGCCCGGATCAGAAGCCCTTCCAGTTCCGGGTCATCTATAACAGGAACGTAGGACCTGTCCGCGAGCTTGATGTGGTAGCCTGCATTCTTGAACAGCTTTATTGTGCTCTCCTGCAGGCTTCCTTTAGGTATCCCTATTTTGAGCTTCACCGCAAAAGCTCCCTTCTTGCCTTGATAGCCCGACCGTGCGCGTATAAACCCTCGATTTCCGCCAATCTTATGGCATTCGCGCCATAGGTCTCCAGAAATTTCTTATCTATCTTAACCAATACTCTACGCTTTGTAAATGTGTCCACCGAAAGACCAGCAGAAAACCTTCCTGCCCCGCCAGTGGGGAGCACGTGATTTGTGCCTATGTAATAGTCGCCCATGGACACACAGGTCTCGGGCCCCACGTAGATGATGCCGGGGTATCGCAGGTTTTTCGTCGCCGACATATCACCGACGACCTCCAGGTGTTCGGGTGCTATTCTGTTGATAGCTTCGACTGCCTTGTCGAGGCTCTGGTAATGGACCAGAAACCCGTTTTTCTCAAGAGCTTTTTCTACAGTCGCTTTGCGCACGTTCTCCCCAAGCAGCCGCTCCATCTGCCTCATCAGCGTATAGAGATCGTCCTTCGATGGCGAAAAAAGGCCCACAGTTGCCATCTCATCATGCTCCGCCTGAGAAAAAAGGTCCCAGGCCGCTATCTCGAGCGGAAAGTGGCGTGTGAGCAAAACCACGAGCTCAGAGGGACCTGCCAGCATGTCAATACCAACTCTTCCGTACACGTCCCTCTTTGCTTCTTCCACATAGGCATTGCCGGGGCCCACAATTATATCGACTTTGGGGATGCTCCCTGCGCCAAAGGCAAAAGCATAGATTGCCTGGGCGCCACCAAGACGGTATACGTTGCGTATTCCAAGAAGAAGGGAGCAGGCCGCGATGTAAGGATTGAGAGCACCGTCATGGGTCGGCGTCGTCACATAGATCTCACGCACACCCGCGACCTGCGCGGGCACCACGCCCATGACAAGGCTCGACGGGTACGGAACCTGGCCTCCGGGCACATACACCAGGGCACGCTCAACAGATACCGGCTCTTCCCTGACCTCAAGCCCCTTTCTCTTGTATCTCCTTTGCCGCGTAAGCTGGGATCGGTGGAAGAGCCTTACGTTCTTTATCATGCCTTTCAGCACTGGAAGGTCCTTCCTGTCGATCTTTTCAGCCGCTTCTTCTATTTCTTTGACGGGTATTTTGAGCGGATACTTTTTGCTCCAGCCCTCAAAACGCGTGCTCAAGCGAAGGAGTGCTTCTTCCCCTTCCTCCGCCACCTGCTTCTTGATGGCCTGCACCGACCTGCGCACGTCACTCTTTTTTTGTTCCCGGCCGGTTACAATCGTCTCAAGAAATGCATCCCATTCCTGCTCAAGGTGCCACACCTTCATCTTTCTTCCTCTCTATTTTCGCCCCGAGCTGGCGCAGTTTTTTCTCGATCGATTCGTATCCCCTGTCAATATGATAGATACGCGAAACCTCTGTCGTACCGTAGGCGCAGAGTCCTGCCAGGATAAGGCTTGCGCTCGCGCGCAAATCCGTAGCCATCACTCTGGCGCCCTGCAACGCCTTGACGCCCCTTACCACTGCCCTGTTCCCCACGACCATCACGTCTGCGCCGAGTCTCCGAAGCTCCGCTGCGTGCATCATCCTGTTCTCGAAGATGCTCTCCGTAACTACGCTGACGCCCTTCGCTATGGACATCATGGTCATAACCTGAGCCTGCATGTCGGTGGGGAAACCCGGATAGGGAGAGGTTCTTATGTCAAATGCCGTTGGTCTTTTCCTCGACATTCCGGCACGGAGCGAGCCATTCTCCTCTGCGATATCCATCCCCGCCTCCCGAAGCTTCTCTATCACGGTGGTGAGGTGCGCAACTTTGGCGCCTTCGATGGTTACGCTGCCCCTCGTCAATCCACTGGCCACAAGGAAAGTCCCCGCTTCTATACGGTCGGGAATCACATCATAGTTGCAGGGAGTAAGACTCTCAACGCCCCGCACAAAGATCTTGGGTGTGCCAAGTCCCTCTATTCGGGCACCCATCGCCTGAAGCATCATGCCGAGGTCGACCACTTCAGGCTCCATCGCAGCGTTCTCGATAACCGTCTCTCCCTCAGCCAGAACTGCGGCCATCAGGACATTCTCGGTTCCGCCAACGGTCGGTTTATCAAAACGCACGGTGGCGCCGCAGAGATTGCGCGCGTCGACATCCACATAGCCCTCGTGCATACCGACCTCGCAACCCAGAAGGGAAAGCCCTTTCAAGTGAAGGTTGATGGGTCGCTCACCGATAGCGCACCCGCCCGGATAGGAGACAATGGCCCTCTTCCGGCCGCCTGCCAGGGCACCGAGTACGAGGACCGATGCTCGCATCTCCTTTACCAGATCATAGGGCGCTTCAAATCCTTCCGCGTCGGTCGTGTCTATTCTGAGCCTGTGCTCGTCAATCCACTCGGATTTCGCGCCAAGGACTCCCAGCACGCTGATCATGGTAGTAACGTCTTTCAGTCGGGGAACGTTTCCTATTTCGTAGATACCCTTCTGAAGGAGAGTCGCTGCAAGCACAGGCAGGACAGCATTCTTCGCCCCGCCGACGGCAATCTTACCCTTCAGGCGTTCGCCGCCCTCTATGACAAATTTTTCCATGAGCCTATAAGTACCCTGTCCTGACCTGCCAGATCTTTCTTCGAGCGCACACGAAGCCCGAGTGCCCTCATCGACTTTCCGACCGACTCTATCTGCCCTGCGTCGCCCAGTTCACAGATTACAGAGCCACTCTCTTCCAGATGGTGCGGGAGGTCGGCTACGAAGCGCTCGTATACCTCTGTGCCACGTGTGCCTCCCAGGAGCGCGCGGGGGGGCTCGCGTTTTACGTCGGGCATGAGCCTCTCGCAGTCAGACGCAGAGATGTACGGGAGGTTTGCAACGATTATATCGAAACGCGCTTTCTTCTTTAAGCCTCCGAACAGGTCGGATTGCACCAGGGAAATCCGATCCTCTACCGCCAGCCGCTTCGCATTCCAGCGCGCCACGAGCAATGCATCGAAAGATACGTCAACACAGGCAACGGACGACGCACCATAACGGGCGAGCGTTATGCCGATTGCGCCGGAACCGGTGCCCATATCAAGGATCCGCACGTCCTCTTTTTTCGCTACAGTGGCGTGTCCGCTTTCTTGATTCAGGGAGGGCCGGGCCGCGACCATTGCGTGTAGCGCTTCTTCGACCAGTAACTCTGTTTCGGGCCTTGGTATAAGCACTCGTTCGTCTACGTAGAAGTCTTGCGAGAAAAACTCCTTTGTATTTGTGATGTACGAGAGGGGTCTGCCTTTCTTTCTCTCGTCTATGTGTCTGGCTATTCTCTCCAGCGCCGTGTCGTCAAGCTCCTTTTCCGGATGTGTGTAAATAGCCTCCGGGGTCACATCCAGCGCGGACGCGATGATGACGATGAGGTCAGTCCGGCCCAAATCCTTTTCGCTGCGGAGGAAATCCTGAACGCGCAAAGGGTTACCTTGCCTTTAACAATTCTGCCTGAAAATGGGAAATGAGGGGATCGAGGACGGGGTCGAGGTTCCCGGCCAAAATATCTTCCAGCCTGTAAAGCGTGAGCCCTACGCGATGGTCGGTTATTCTTCCCTGAGGAAAGTTGTAGGTTCTGATGCGTTCGCTCCTGTCGCCGGTGCCCACCTGCTTTCTTCTCTCTGCCGAGACTTCCTGCTCCTGCTCCTCCTGGATCTGCTCCTTAAGCCGCGCCCGCAGCACTCTCAGCGCTTTAGCCTTATTCTTGTGCTGCGATTTCTCGTCCTGGCAGGTTACCACGAGCCCGGTAGGTATGTGGGTAATCCTCACTGCCGAATCTGTGGTGTTCACGTGTTGCCCGCCGGGGCCGCTGGACCTAAACACGTCTATACGCAGGTCCTCAGGGTTTACTTTCAATTCGACCTCTTCCGGCTCAGCAAGAACCGCCACAGTAACGGTGGACGTGTGTATCCTGCCCTGCGATTCGGTCTCGGGTACCCTTTGTACCCTGTGCACGCCGCTTTCGTACTTGAGGCGGGGAAACGCGTCCTTGGAGTCCACAAGAAAAACTACTTCTTTAAATCCGCCGAGCGAAGAGGCGCTCGCGCTCATGAGCTCCGTCTTCCATTTCATCTTCTCGGCGTACTTCATGTACATCGCAAACAGTTCGGCGGCAAACAGGGCAGCCTCCTCGCCGCCTGTGCCGGCCCTTATTTCAAGGAACATGCTTTTGACTTCTTGCGTGTCCTTGCCGAGAAGCATTCCCTTGAGCAGGCCTTCGAGTTGGTCCTGCCGCTTGGTGAGCAGAAGAAGCTCCTCCTGGGCCATCTGTTTAAGCTCTTCGTCCGTCTCGTGGTCCGCAAGCTCTCTGGTTTTTTCCGTCTCTCCCCTTACCTTGCGGAACTCCCGGAGGGTTGCCACAATCTCCCTCAGTTCTGCGTGTTCCCTGGCGAGTTTTCGAAAGTCCTCTTGGTTGGAGATGTTCTCCGGGCGCGCCATACCATTTTCAATCTCCTGGTACCTGCGCTCGATTTCTTCCAGTCTTTCAGCGATCATTTCTTGTTCTGCTTCTCCTGGCTCTCCTTCTTACGATACTTGCGCTCAAACTTCTCAACCCTGCCTCCTGTGTCCATGAGCTTTTCGCGGCCGGTGAACATCGGGTGACACTTTCCGCATATTTCTACCGATATCTTATCCTTGGTTGACAGAGTCTCAAATGTGTAGCCGCAGGCGCACTTTACGGTAGCCTTCTTCAGTTCCGGGTGAATCTTTTCTTTCATCTTCATCCTCCTCTGCTCATTGAATCTAGAAACTCTTTGTTAGAGTCTACATCGGTAAGCTTCTCCAGCAAAAACTCCATCGACTCCACGGTGTTCATGGGCTGCAGCACCTTGCGAAGCAACCATATCCTCGAAAGGTCGCCGTTCCCGAGGAGAAGTTCTTCCTTTCTGGTCCCCGACTTGTTGATATCGATCGCCGGGAATATCCGTTTCTCTGCCAGCTTCCTGTCAAGGTAGATTTCGCTGTTGCCCGTTCCCTTGAACTCCTCGAAGATCACTTCGTCCATTCTGCTTCCTGTGTCAATCAGGGCCGTTGCCACAATGGTGAGGCTCCCGCCTTCTTCTATTTTGCGAGCTGCACCAAAAAATCGCTTCGGCTTTTGCATGGCTGAGGCATCGATACCGCCGGAAAGAATTTTGCCGCTCGATGGAACCACCGTGTTGTAGGCTCTTGCCAGCCTGGTGATGGAATCGAGCAGAATCACGACGTCCCTCTTGTGCTCTACGAGGCGCTTTGCCTTTTCAATGACAATTTCTGCGACCTGCACGTGCCTGGTGGCGGGCTCATCAAACGTGGAGCTCACAACCTCACCCTTGACCGACCGCTCCATGTCTGTCACCTCTTCCGGTCTCTCGTCGATCAGAAGCACGATCAGGAATATCTCCGGGTGGTTTGCGGTAACGCTGTTGGCGATGCTTTGAAGGAGCATGGTTTTTCCGGTTCGGGGCGGAGCAACAATGAGGCCGCGCTGCCCTTTACCGATAGGCGTGAAGAGATCCATGACCCTTGCGGGGAGCTTCGTGCCGGTTGTTTCCTGCACAATGCGCTCGCACGGATAAATGGGCGTGAGGTTATCGAAGATAATTTTGTCTTTGGCAATCTCCGGATCGTCAAAGTTTATCTTCTCGATCTTCAAGAGCGCAAAGTATTTCTCGTTATCTTTCGGTGGGCGGATCTGGCCAGATATCGTATCTCCCGTGCGCAAACCAAATCTCTTGATCTGAGAAGGAGAGACATAAATATCGTCCGGCCCAGGCAGATAATTGGAATCTACTGATCTCAGAAAACCAAATCCCTCCGGCAGGATCTCCAGTACACCTTCTCCGTATATAACCTCGTTCTTGTCAACCAAAGACTGGAGTATCGCAAAGATGAGCTCTTGCTTGCGCAACCCGGTGGCGTTTTCAACAGCCATCTCCTTGGCAATGTGGGTTAACTCCCCTATCCTCTTTCCCTTTAATTCAGTGAGATGCATTTCGTTCTTCCTCCCAGCTGGTTAGCCTTTCAAGGAACCTGTCGATTTCCTTTTGCAGGTCTTGCTCTGTTCCGTTGTTGTTGATGACGTAATCCGCTCTTGCTGCTTTAGCGGGAAGCGGAATCTGGAAAGACAACCTTCTTTCAACGTCATCAGCCTCCATCCCCCGTTCCGCCAGTCTCCGCCGTATAATGTCCATATCGGCCGCTACCACGACCACCTTATCCACCCTCTTGTCAAATCCCGCCTCAAAGAGAAGCGGGTGATCAAATACCACGGCGCGTGCCCCCTTCTGCCGGAGCAACTCGATCCTTTTCTCTACTTCCTGCCGCACGCGCGGATGTATAATTCCTTCCAGTTTACGCAGGTCGTTGCCTTGACTAAAGGCTAGGCTGCGGAGTTTAACCACATCGACGAGGCCATTCGCCACGCACTCGTCACCAAAGGCTTTTCGAATATCGTCTTGCGTCTCTTTCCAGTTGAGGCTCTCTTTCGCAAGGGCGTCCAGGTCAATAACATCGATCCCCCGCTCCTTGAGGAGCCGTGCTGTGGTGCTTTTGCCGCTCCCGATAACACCGGTGAGGCCGAGGAAGATCATATGTCCAGGTTCATCACGTTCATCGCGTTGTTCTCAATAAACTCACGTCTCCACTCAACGTTGGTGCCCATGAGGATACTAAAGAGCTTATCCACCTCTGGTTGGTCTTCTATGGCTACCCGCACCAACCGCCGCCTGGCCGGGTCCATGGTGGTCGACCAGAGCTGCTCCGGGTTCATCTCGCCCAAGCCTTTGTATCGTTGAATGGTGAGTCCCTCCTTGCCTTTTTCGCTCACGAGCGACAGAAGCTGATCAGCGCGAACCGGCCGGCGTGTCCCGTCTTTTTCAACAACCTGTACCTCTTTTTCATAATAGGCTGAGAGGTTCTTGTAGGTCCGGTAGCTCGTTCTGTAGTCTTCCTGGCTGCAAAAATCGTAGTCGATGCGGGGGGTCAATTTCTTCTCGGAACCATTCTCTATGCTCAAAGTGAAGAGGTTGTGCTCGGGGTCGAGAGAGATGTGGGCGCTCTGGTCTTCGTTGACGAGTTGCTTTTTCAACCGAAGGAGTTTTTCCTCCTTCTCGAAGTCTTCGCGCTTGAAAATATCCGCGCGGAAAAGGGCCAGCATTGCGGATCTCTGCATGTTAAGGCGTTCCATGCTCCTGAAGTGTTTCTCCAGCGCCCTTAACCCTTCAAGGTCTATCTTGAGGCGAGCGTTGCTTATTTCCTCCCCGTCAACCAGACATTTCATCTTTTCAATGCCGCGCTGGCCGACGAATTTTTCCATCTCATCATCGTCTTTCATATACATATCTTTACCACCAACCGCAACCCTGTAAAGAGGGGGTTGTGCTATGTAAAGATAGCCCCTGTCGATCATCTCCGGTATTTTACGGTAAAAAAGCGTAAGCAGTAGTGTGCGGATGTGCGAACCATCGACGTCGGCGTCGGTCATTATAACTACCTTTTTGTAGCGGAGGTTGTCGACACTTCCTGATTGAATGCCCAGCGCAAGATAGATGGCCCTTATTTCCTCGTTGGAGAGTACCTTTTCCTGACGCGCTCTCTCGACATTGAGGATTTTACCTTTCAGCGGAAGGATGGCTTGAGTCTTTCTATCGCGGCCTTGCTTTGCTGAACCGCCTGCCGAGTCGCCCTCCACTATATAAATCTCCCTGAGTTCGGGGTCACTCTCCTGGCAGTCGGCGAGTTTTCCCGGAAGAATCCCGGCATCGGTTAAGCCCTTGCCTTTTATAAGCTCCTTTGCTTTTTTCGCGGCCTCGCGAGCCCTCCTGGTCTCGATGGCTTTATTCACGATTGCTTTTCCAACGTCCTGGCGAATCTCAAGATACTCTGCAAGTTTTTCATTAAGCAGCGACTCTACGAAGCCCTTTACATCGCTGTTTCCAAGCTTCCCTTTTGTTTGGCCTTCAAACTGCGGGCTCTGAATCTTTACGTTAATGACTGCAACCAAGCCCTCCTTAACATCATCGCCGGAGATGGTCTCTTTCTCTTTAGTGAGGCGCTTATATTGGGCAAAGCCATTTATGCACCGGGTGAGTGCGCTCCGGAATCCTGCAACATGAGAGCCGCCCTCATGCGTATTCACGTTATTAACGAAGCTGTAGATATTCTCGTTGTAGCCGTCGTTATACTGCACAGCCACTTCAAAAAAATCGAGGCCCGCCTTGTTTCCGCTGATATAAATAGGCTCCAGAAAAAGAGGCGTCTTGCTCTGGTTCAGATATTTTGCGAACGCGACGATGCCCCCCTCATACTTAAATTCCAGCTGCTTTGCCTTTCTCTCATCGATGAGTGTTATGTGGATGCCGTTGTTAAGAAAGGAAAGCTCCCGCATTCGCTGTGCCAAAATTTCATAGCTGAATTCAATGGTCTCAAAGATCTGCTCGTCAGGACGGAATCGCACTTTTGTGCCGGTCTTTTCTGTATTACCAATGGCCCGGAGTTCAGTCATCCGTTCTCCGCGTTCATACCTCTGCGAGTAAACCTTGCCCCCCCTCTTTATTTCAACTTCGAGATATTCAGAAAGAGCATTTACTACAGACAAGCCCACGCCATGCAAACCAGCGGAAAATTTGTACGTATCCTTATCGAATTTGCCCCCGGCGTGAAGTTTGGTCAGAACGACCTCTAGGGCAGACATGTTTTCACCTTTGTGAAAAGCTACTGGTATGCCTCGCCCGTTGTCTTCAACGGCAACGCTGTTATCGCGGTGTATGGTGATGATAATATTGTTGCAAAAACCCTCAAGCGCTTCATCTATGCTGTTATCGACCAACTCATAAACCAAGTGGTGGAGTCCTTCGACGTTAGTGTTGCCAATGTACATGGATGGAACTTTCCGCACAGCATCAAGGCCATCCAGTATCTTTATGCTTTCAGCTTCGTATTCTCTCATGTTAAACCCTGATTGGCATTACTATGTTCTTATACATTCCTTCACCGTCTCCTTCAAAAAGCACCGCTCCGTAGCTGGTCGGTGCACTTACTATTACAACCTTTTCGTCGATGTGACCTACTACATCAAGCACGAACCTGATATTAAAATTCATGCTCAATTCATCTCCTTGATACGCCGCCTCGATATTCTCTCTCGCTCTGCCAACCTCAGACTCCGCCTCCACTGCAATCTCGTCTTTCCGGAGAGTCACTTTTATCGGTTCCGACTTACTGATAATCGTCGATACTTTCCTGAGCCCTTTTAAAAATCTCGCTTTTTCCGCTTTTGCGGTATTTGTATTGCCCTTTGGAATTACATTCTCATAGTCGGGAAAGCCACCCTCAATAAGCCTTGAGATAAGCACTACTGCTCCGGTCCCAAATTGGACATGTTTATCTCCCATCACTACCCGTACCGCCTCACCCTCAGAAACTACTCTTCCGATCTCTGCTATAGATCTTTTCGGAATTATCACGCCCTTGAAGTCACCAAGACCATCAACAGTCCGCCGACATAATGCCATCCGAAAACCATCCGTACCCACTACGGAAAGTATACCGTCTGAGGCCGCCATATACATGCCCGTCAACACATACCTGGTCTCGTCCGACGAAATCGCGAACTGAACCTTCTCCAACATTTCCAAAAACGTTGCCCCGTCAATGCTGAACTCGTGACTTCCGGCTATTTCTTTTACTTCCGGGAATTCCTCCGATTCCTGCAAGCCTAACACAAATTCTGATTGCTTCTGTACAAGCGTGAGGGAATTATCCTTGATCTCAACTGTGATTGGCTCAGGATCCATCTCTTTCAAAATATCTAGAAACTTCCGTGCGTGTATAACGATCTTCTTTTCTATCGTTCCTTCATACTGCACATGGCTTATCGCGCTCAGCTCGAGATCAGTTGAATAAAGGCTGATTCTGTTTTTCGAAAAATCGATAAGCACATTTGAGAGTATGGGCATTATAGATCTTCTTTCAGTAATGCTGACCTGCTTCGAGAGAGGACTCAACAAAAGATCTCTACTGATGTCTATTTTCATAGTATCTCCTTATCGTAGTAGTAATAAGGCGTGTTGATTTGTGGAAAAGACTCTCTGAAGCAATAATGGCGCTCGACGAGCTGTGCATAATCTCTGTGTAAAACATGGGGAGATCTTAGCTTCATGTTGATTTGATCTTTCTCTCCAGCTTTTCAACGGTCTCTTTCAACTCCTTTTTCACCTTCATTTCCTCTTCGATCTTCTTTATGGAGTGAATCACCGTAGCGTGATCCTTGCCACCGAATTTTTCGCCAATACCGACAAGGGAATTGTCTGTTAGTTTTCTGGCCAGGTAGATAGCTATCTGACGGGGGAGCATTATTGATTTTGTACGTCTTTTGGAACGGATATCATTTGTCTTGGTATTAAAGTAGAGGCCGACCTCTTTTATAATTGCATCTACAGTGACCTCCCGCTTTTTGTCTTTAATAATGTGGCCCATTACTTCCTTTGCAAGTTCCATAGTGATTGGAACGTTATGGAGCGACGCAAAAGCGCCAACCCTTACAAGCGAGCCTTCCAGGACGCGGACGTTGTGTTCAACGTTTGATGCGAGATAGAAAGCGACGTCCTGCGGAAGGGAAATATTATCGAGCTCCGCTTTTTTATTGAGTATGGCAACTTTTGTTTCAAGGTCGGGGGGTTGAATATCGGCGATAAGGCCCCATTCAAACCGGGAGCGCAACCTTTCCTCAAAATTGACAATGTCACGAGGAAACTTGTCGCTCGTTACTACGATCTGCTTGGCATTGTCATAGAGCGCATTAAACGTATGAAAGAATTCTGCCTGGGTACGCTCTTTGCCTGCTATGAACTGGATGTCGTCTATGAGGAGGACATCCATTTTTCGATAGCGGTTGCGGAAATCGTCCATCTTTTCGAAGCGGAGAGAATTTATGAGCTCGTTCGTAAACTCTTCTGCGGTTATGAAGCAGATGCGGTTGGGGTCTACTGGTCCGTGCAGCAAAAGAAAATTTCCAATAGCATTGAGCAGGTGAGTCTTTCCGAGCCCCACGCCGCCGTAAATAAACAGCGGGTTATACACCTTACCAGGATTGTGGGAGACCGCCAGGCACGCGGCGTTGGCGAATTGATTGCTTGAGCCGACAACGAAGGTTTCAAAAACATAACGCGGATTAAAGACGCCCGTGAGAACCTGTCTCTTTACTGCCGCGGTTTTCGCAGCAACGCGCGGTTCCTGTTTTTCTACGATGTATTCGACGCGCGGTTCCGTCTTGGTGATTTCTGAAACGGAAGCCCGAATAAGTGCTTCGAAGTTTTGTACAATCCAGTCCCGGAAGAAAGAGTTGGGCACAGAAAGTAGCACGACGTCATCAGAATACGTTATAGGACCAATCGGCTCGATCCAGGTTCTGAAGTTGTCCTGATCTACCACGTCAGCAAGTCTTGACTTGATCTGAACAGAAATATCGTCCATGCTTGGTAGTGAGGTATTTACCGCGATACCTTCAACATCTTTTCAACACTTGTGGAAAACTATGGCTTCCCGGAAGAGGTTACCTACACATAATACTACGTAATGCTGACCTTTGCAAGTTTTTTCGGCTAGTCCACCCGCAGGAGCGTGCCGCCGGTTACTGTTTCTTTAGATAGACAAAATCCGTGGCCGCGAATTGTCCGCCGCTTTTGACCTTGGCAGAGGCTGCGTCAACACCAAAAAGTTCAACTACCTCCACCTCGCCTTTAAAGTCCCCCTTGGTGGTTCCGAGAGGCTTTTGTGTTTTTGAGTCGAAGATAGGGTGTCCTGGCGTGTACACTTCCAAAACATCACCCTTCTCCAAACCGGAAAGGCGGCCGGCAGTTAAAAAAACCTTATCCTGCTCAAGGGACCCGATGCGGGCATGCCAGTCGAGTGTGAGAATCGGCTTCAAGACGTCCTCCGCGATAAGCTCTATGGCGAGATCTATTGCCCGCACCTTCGCTTTTTCCGGACTCATGTCGCCCTTCTCGCGTGACAGATAGACAGGGTTTCTTCCCGAGAGCGTTCTCAGCAGCACACCGGTATCGGTGTTATAAATGCTCAGGGAGACACGGGAAACGGCGAAGGAGGTCTCCCGCTCATCTTTACCTTCCACCTTCGAGGTGCTCGTGAAGACGTCGGAGAGGGTTCCACTCACCACAGCCTGTACCCCGTAAAGTTCACTGAGAGCTTTCATGTTTTTCGGGTCAGTTACGGGCCCGTCCATGCCAAGGGTGGTGGGATCAACGGAAATGATGGTTCCGGTGCTTTCCAGTTTTGAAATGAGGCGCTGGGTGGCTAGCTCGCTCAGGTGCTCGTTCTTATAATTGCTTTGATCTTCCAGCGGCAGAATAATCACCCGCCTCTTCATTCGTGGCGAGGGGTAGGAGAAATTTAATGCAGGCAACGGAGCGGGATACCCAAGAGTGTTGGGCATATAGACCATCTGCGGCGGATAGGCCATCTGGGGCGCGACACCCCTTTTCTTGAGATCCTCCTCGAGTTTGGCGATCCTAGCCTCCATTTCCTTTTCTTCCTTTGTGGGCGCTGGGGACCGGGAGCGGAGAGAGTCGAACAGCCCGGGCGAGTACTGGTCTTTGCGGATCCAGATGTACTCGGGCTCGTAGGGCGTGCTCATGTACCTTCTGTTCTTGGCGTAAATATATTCGACCCCATCAACAACGTTGATATCCCCCGGCTTGGGCTCACCCTTCTGCTGGACGGATTCCGCCTTCGCCGTCTTGGTGTCTTTCTTTGTGTCTGTTTGGCTTGTTTTCTTGGACCCGAACGGCCACATGCTGCACGAGGCAAGAAACAGCAGCAACAAAAGCGCTACCCACTTACGCATAGCTTCGTACCTTATAACAGAAATTGTAAAAAGTCAAAATATTGGGCAGGAAATCTCTGGAAACCCCCGGTAAAATGGTGGAGGTGGCGGGAATTGAACCCGCGGCCCCCTCGTTGCGAACGAGGTGCTCTCCCCCTGAGCTACACCCCCGGTTTCATTATCCTAAGCTAAATCGCGGGCAAGGTCAAGCTCTCGAATGTAGGAAAGCAGCTCATCTCTTACTTCGGGATGGCTCAGCCCGACAAAAACGTTTGCTTTGACGAAGCCCGGCTTATTGCCGGCATCGAACCGCCTGCCCTCATACTCCAGGCCCAGCACGGAGCGTTTTCCCAGCATGCTCCTGATGGCATCGGTGAGCTGAATCTCACCTCCAGCCCCTGGGGGGGTTTCCTCCAGGGCTGTGAAGATTTCCGGGGGTAGGACGTAGCGCCCAATAATAGCGAGGTCGCTGTACGCCCGTTCTTCGGTTGGTTTCTCAATCATATCAACAACTTGGTAAAGGCGATCGCGTACGGTCCGAGGCTTGATAATGCCATACTGTTTCACGTCGCTCATCGGTACGCGCTGTATGGCGACGACCGGGTCCCCGAACTCATTGAACACGTCGGCGAGCTGGCCAATGCATGGCTTTCTGGCAACAATAAGGTCATCGGGGAGCAACACGGCGAAGGGCTCGTTGTTTATGATGGTTTTAGCGCAGAGAACAGCATGGCCGAGACCCAACGGGGAAGGTTGCCTCACGGAGACAATGCGAATCATGTTTGAAAGACCCTTCATGGTTTCAAGCAAATCGAGCTTTCCTTTACTCTCAAGAAAGCCCTCGAGCTCGGGAAGGCTGTCGAAGTGATCCTCTATGGAGCCTTTTTGCCTCCCCGTGACCAAAACCAACTCTTCGAAGCCGGACGCTACCAATTCCTCCACAATAAACTGAACAAGAGGTTTGTCGACAATGGGCAAGAGCTCTTTCGGGACGGCCTTTGTTGCGGGAAGGAGCCTGGTACCGAACCCACCAGCAGGTATGAGGGCTTTTCGTAAGCGCGCCATCCTACGCACCCAACGCCCTTTTTATCATCTCTTTCAGCTCACGTGTGTCGGCAGACTTGACAACATAGCCGTCCGATACCCAGCTGGAAAAATCCTGCTTGAACTCACCGTAAGCCGAACAAAGAATAACAGGGAGGTCCTTATTAAGCTTTTTGATCTCACCAAGGGTTTGAATCCCGTCCATGCCCGGCATCTTGATGTCGAGCACGACGAGGCTGTAAGCAGAGCGCTTGAGCTTTTCCAGGGCCTCAAGGCCGTTTGAGGCGAGATCAACGGAGTATCCCTCGTCTTCCAGTTCCTCCTTGAAGAGCAGGCGAATATGCTCCTCGTCGTCCACAATCAGTATCGTTGCTGTTTTCATGTTATCCCCTCTCTCGCTCCCGTCGTCTTGTTGTTAATCGGAAGATGTACTATAAATGTTGCGCCCTCGCCGGTTCTGTTTCTGACCTCGATGTGGCCGTTATGATGCATGACTATTTTGTTGGAAATTGCGAGCCCCAGGCCGGTCCCCCTTTCCTTTGTCGTGAAAAACGGATTGAATATGTTATCCAGCAAGGAGGGATCTATGCCGCCGCCCGTGTCGGCGATGGAAACGGCGACAGAGGGGCGGTCCTGATACAGCCTCCTCTCCGTTTTTAGCGCCAGGGTTCCACCTGCGCCCATGGCCTGGAAAGCATTTAAGATGATGTTGATGAGAACCTGTTTGATCTGGTGGATGTCACAGACAATCGTCGGTAAATCAGGATCGTAGGTCTTAACAACGCGCACCCGTTCCCATATTTTGTCGGACGCGAGCAGATATAGAATCTCGTCGATGATGCTGTTAAGATTGCACGACTCGAGGAGCAGGGACGCGTCTTTTACATAATTAAGGACGTCATTGAGGATCGCTTCGAGCCTTGAAACCTCACCTATGATAATGTCGATGTAGCGGTTGTCTTTTTCATCAAGCTGCACCTGCTTGGCTAGTCTCTTGGTGAAGCCGCCTATGATGACAAGAGGGTTTCGGATTTCGTGCGCTATGCTGGCCGTCATCTCTCCAAGGCTACGCAGCTTCTCGTGCTCTATCACCCGTTTTTGCGCATCTCCCAGCTCCTTGAGTACATCACGCAGTTTGGTGTTGAGAAAAGAGGTCTCGAGCCCGCTGGAAATGTAATTCGCAACGGCGCTGACCAGATATTGATCGTCCTCTTCCAGTTGGTGCTCGCCTTTTCTGCATAGGGTGATTGTGCCGAGGGCGCGGTCTTTGGAGAGAATCGGCGTGCAGTGGAGGGAAAAGCGGGTGGCGTTCAGCGTCGACTCAGGGGTATGGTCACTCAGCGAACTCGCGCGCTTTAACCGCAAAGCCTCAGTCTCCAATTCCCTGAGCACACCCTCAAGATTTGCATCAATCTCTCCGGAGGTAAAGCGCTGAAGGTCGAGCCTGACAAAGGAGTGGGAGAGCTTAATTGTAGTGAATGCAGCGTTGAAGGACTTTGCTGTTATGGAAGCTATGTTCTGAAGCAGAAGGTGTGGCTCCGTGGCCGAGGTAAGCACCCTTCCGAGTTCCGACAGCGTGGCAAGCTCGCTGATACGCTTTTTTGAGGAGACCAGGAGGTCGTACGTCCTGAGGATGCCCCCCAACTCTCTGGCGATGATAGAGAGCACGATCTTTTCAGTATCGAGCGGTGTCCCTATGCCGGAAGAGCAGAGGAGCAAGACACCATAGACGAAGCTGTCGTCGGAAAGGGGGAGGAAAGCAAAGGACTTATATATACTGGTTTCCTCGTCCAGATCGGCGTAGAAAAGGCATCCAAAACGCGGGGGGACATTGCGGTCCGTAAAGTATTGAGGCACTCTTTTCTGGGCCACGGAGCCGACAATCCCCTCCCCTACGTGGCACCGGTAGCTACTGAGAATCTCATAAAGACGGCTGGTGCGGTTCATGAACCGGCAGGAGAGGCGCTTGTCCTTATCAAGGGTATAGAGCAGCGCCTCCTCGAGGCCCATTTCGTGGGCCATCAAATTGAGAATCGCCTCTATGCGGGATGCCACTTCGAGGTTTGAGTGGGATATCTCAATGACCTTGCCGAGAACATTAACGGGATCCATGCTGTTCAAGGACCTTCTTGTAGAGCGCGGCATACTCGATAGCCGATTTTTCCCAGGAAAAATCCTGCTGCATGCATCTTCTTACCAGCGCCAGCCAGGCCTGGCGGTCACCATACTGGTCGAGCGCCCTCCGTAAAGCATGGAGCAACTCTTCCGAAGAGTACTCGTAAAACTTAAAGCCTGTTGTCGAGTCGGGAAAGGCCGGGTCGTCTCGGATAGTGTCATCCAGCCCTCCCACAGCACGAACCACGGGAACGGTACCGTACTTCAAGCTGTATATCTGATTGAGTCCGCAAGGTTCATAGCGTGACGGCATAAGAAAAACATCCGCACCGGCTTCAATCAAGTGAGCGAGGGAATTATCGTACGCGATCTTGACGGCGAAGGATCGGGGGTACTTGGTGGAAAGAGCCGCAAAAAGCTCGTGGTATTTCCGTTCTCCCGTTCCCAAGAGGATGTATTGCATGCCCAGGGCGATCATTTCTTCAAGAGCGTCCGCTATGAGGTCGAAACCTTTCTGATCGGCGAGGCGCGAAATGCTGGCCGCGAGGAGGGCACCAGGCTCTTGAGGGAGGCCAAAGGCTTCCTGGAGGGCTGCCTTGTTGCGCGCCTTTAAATCGACTGTATCTAACGTGTATCTTGTCGGGATGTAGGCATCCGTGGCTGGATTCCACTCGTCGTAATCGACTCCGTTCACTATGCCGTAAAGATCGGCGGCCCGGCTGCGCAGCACCCCGTCCAGGCCGGCACCAAATTCAGGCGTCTGGATCTCCTCACTATATTTCCTGCTGACGGTGTTGATAATATCGGAACAGACGATGCCCCCCTTCAGAAAGTTGATTTTACCGTAATATTCCAGGTACTGAGGGGTGAAATACTCCCACCCCAGGTTGAGGAGATGCATGTCATAGTGCCAAAAGAGCCCCTGATACCCGAGATTGTGTATCGTAAAGAGCGTGCCGACACCCGCGAAACCTGGCTCGTTCTTGTAGAGCACCTTGAGGAAAAGAGGCACCAAACCGGTCTGCCAGTCATTGCAATGAAGTACGTCCGGATACCAGCCGGACAGCTTCAGGGCTTCCGGGATGCTTTTCGAGAAAAATATGAACCGTTCGGCATTGTCAAGGTAGTCGCCATCCGGCGTGCTGTAGAGATTATCCCTGTAGAAATATTCATCTTTCTCCACAAGATAAACCGGGATACCGTTGTACTCACTTTCTACGATCTCACCCGGTACCATCCGGTGCGATATGGGGCACGTGAAGCGAAGCCCCCTGTAGTCGATGGGGAAACCCTTTTCCTCAATGCCCTTGTACTTGGGCATAATAGCCCTCACATCAAAGCCGAGCTTCTTGAGGGCTTTGGGCAAGGCACCCGCAACATCGGCGAGCCCCCCAGTCTTGGCGAAGGGGTAGATTTCAGATGACGCGATAAGTATTCTCAAGCTCCCTCCTCCAGCGATACCTCGCGCAAGAACGTGGTTGCCAACTCCGGGGGCGTCGGATTTATGTAGAATCCCGTGCCCCACTCGAACCCCGCTGTCTTGGTGAGTCTCGGAATGACTTCCATGTGCCAATGGTAGTAAGGAACGCTGGTCAAATCGGCCGGGGATGTGTGGATCATATAGTTGTAAGGAGGAGCATTGAGCAGTTTATTGTTCTTCTTAAGCAGAATGGAGACAGCGTCCGCCAGAAGGCGATAATTATCCTCGTTCCCTGAAGCCAGAAATGAGGCCACGTGATTCTTGGGCAGGATCCAGGCCTCAAACGGGAAGCGGGCCGCGAAAGGCGAAAGGACCACGTAGCTTTCGTTCTCATAGATTATGCGAGAACCATCTTCTGCTTCCTGTGCAATGATGTCGCAGAATATGCACCGGTCTTTATATTTATAGTAATTGAGTCCGCCGGCTATCTCTTCGGAAACGCGGCGCGGAACGATGGGAAGCGCAATCAACTGAGAGTGGGCGTGGTCGAGAGACGCCCCGGCAACAGAGCCGTGATTCTTAAATATCATAATAAATTTGAATCGTCTGTCCCGTAGGAGATCTATGGTGCGCTCCCGGTACGCAATGAACACATTCTGGACTGAGGCTATATCCATGGTGTAGAGAGTCTGCCCGTGCAAAGGGGTCTCGACGATTACTTCGTGGGCTCCGATACCGTTCATCCGATCGTAAAGGCCTATCCCCTCTTTATTCAAGGCACCCTCGATGCGAAGCGCCGGGAACTTGTTCGGCACAACCCTAAGGCTCCAGCCGGAAGTATTCGGGGGCGTGTGATCCGGGCGGATGGCAAATACTTCCGGAGGGGTCATGGCCTCATTGCCGGCGCATAGGGGGCACAGGCCGGCTTTTACAGGAGCCTCTTGTTCAGCGAGGAAAACCGGCCGTTGAGCCCTCTCGGTTGATATGATAACCCATCTGTCGATAATAGGATCTTTTCTCAGTTCAGGCACGGGTCAACTCCAGAAGGTTTTTTGACACAAAACGGGGTGCATGCTAATAATAGGATCGTGATACCGATCCGGGATAATATTCCCACGCGCTCATTCCCAATTATAACAGTTAGCCTGGTGGTTGTAAACACGGCAGTCTTCGTTTATGCAGCATTTATGCCAGGTTGGGCCGAAAAAGGGTTTGTTTTAAAGTACGGTCTTGTGCCCAGGGAATTCTTGCTTTCCCTGCATCACCACCCCGAACTGGTGCCGTACAATGTCCTGACAATATTCACGTCGATGTTCCTCCACGGGGGATTTTTCCATCTGGGCGGAAACATGCTCTACCTCTGGATTTTCGGGAATAATATTGAAGATTCCACCGGCCACCTGAGATTTCTTTTTTTCTATGGTTTGTCGGGGGTGGCAGCAGCCCTCCTGCAACTCATGTATGACCCTCTCTCCGGCATACCAATGATCGGGGCCAGCGGCGCCATTTCGGGCGTACTCGGCGCGTATCTGCTTCTTTTTCCCTACGCACGTGTGAAAACGTTGATCTTTATCTTCATCTTCATAACGACAGTCGATTTGCCCGCGATAGTGCTCCTTACCATCTGGTTCCTGATACAGATCCTCTTTTCTCACACAGAGGGGGTGGCGTGGTCGGCCCATATAGGAGGGTTCCTGTTTGGTTTGGCCAGCATAAAGCTTTTCACGATCGGCAGACCTCGGATAAGGGCGCCGAGGAGATGATAGTAGCAGGGTCAAGGGTCACGGGAAGCCGCTTCGAGGAGAGGCAAAAGTCGAAATGTTTCACGTGAAACATTCCCTACCCGGGGGCCGAGTCTTGAATCACGCGAGGCCCTGAACACATGAAGCGTTGTGATATTTCACATCAATTTTCATCGTCACCCATGCCTTATGACGCTTGGGTTTCGGATGTTTCACGTGAAACACGCACTCAGCCGACCGGATGTGCGATACTTTGGGGTGCTTATCGTGACCCATGACCCTTGGCCCATGACCCCGATCTTCGGATGTTTCACGTGAAACATCTCAGAGCCCTCCTCATTAACCCTTATATATACGATGTGTCTGCTTACAGTTTCTGGTCGGTGCCGCTCGGTTTGCTCTACGTGGGGAGTGTACTGCGAGAGAACGGCGTTGACGTTCAACTCATTGATTGTCTGGCTGTTGATGAGGCGAAGCGCAAAGCCGACGGCAGAGCGCCCTTTATCCGGGCGAAGGTGGGAAAGCCGGAATCTGCTGGTCTCGCGAGAAAAAGGTTTAAGCGGTATGGAATTTCGCCGGACCTCCTTCGGTCGAGGCTGCGTGCCATGGAGCCCCCCGATTTCGTTCTCGTCACTACCGTGATGACATACTGGTACCCGGGCGCTGCCGAGACCGTGCTTATCGCCAAGGAGGCCTTTCCGAAGGCAAAAGTTGTGGTCGGCGGCCTTTACCCTTCCCTCTGCCACGGACACGCCGAACGCCACCTGGAAGCCGATCTGGTCGTGACCGCAGGGACCATGCGCAATTTCTACGCCTACGTGGAGGAGGCACGGGGAATTTCCCTGCCCTTTAAGCCAGACACAGAAGACCTCGTGGCCCTTCCCTATCCCTGCCTCGACCTTTACGAGAGCCTGCCCTTTGCTCCTCTCCTTACCTCCCTCGGTTGCCCATACCGTTGCACGTATTGTGCGACGCGGTACCTGCATCCGCGGATTCTCCGAAGGCCTCCAGAACACGTGCTGCAAGAGGTTGCCCATTGGACAGAACGCGGCTGCAGGCGCTTCGTGCTTTACGATGACAGCTTTCTCTATGACAGGGAGACCTACGCCAAGCCACTACTGCGGGCAATCTGCAGGCTGCCGCACAGCGTCTCATTTCACAACCCGAACGCGCTCAACGCTTCGTTGATCGACGAAGAGACCGCCGCGCTGCTGGCAAAGGCGGGTTTCTCCGAAATCCGGATCGGCCTGGAAACGGCTGACCCCCACCTCCAGGCAGCGATCGGAGGCAAGGTGGATGCGCGCAGTTTTGAGAAGGCGGTGGGTTTTTTGCTTCGCGCCGGCCTTGAAGGCCGGTCAATATGTGTGTACGCGTTGGCGGGATTGCCCTATCAGCGAGCCTCAGACGTTAAGGCGACCGTAGATTACATTGCGGGCCTGGGTCTTCGCCCCAGCCTGGCCCACTACTCACCCATACCGCATACGCCGATGTTTGAAGCGTATCATGCTGCAGCACGCTTTCCGATTGCGGAAGAACCCATGTTTCAAAACAACTCCTTATTTCCGTTTGCGTGGGAGGGGTTTACCGAAGAAGAGATGGATGAGTTGAAATCCTATGTACGAGAACGGAACGCCTCGCTGGGCTAGTGCCGCTTTAGTCGCTACAGGCCCTCCGTGCGGAATCGATTTCCGGGGTATCCGCTAATTTCCCTTCCCTTTTGCAGCATGTTCGTGTAAACTAATAACAAGCGGCTTGACACAAGCACGTTTCCGTATCAGTATACGTATACTATAGCTGCCATTTGATTTGGAAAATCAGCTGTAGTATAATGCAAAGTTTAAGCTGGTGTAGCTCAACAGGCAGAGCAGCTGATTTGTAATCAGCAGGTTGCGGGTTCGAGTCCCATCACCAGCTCTCAGGGAGAGGTTCCCGAGCGGCCAAAGGGGACAGACTGTAAATCTGCTGGCGCAGCCTTCGGAGGTTCGAATCCTCCCCTCTCCACCAGTAAGCGAGGCGGGAATAGCTCAGTTGGCCAGAGCGTCAGCCTTCCAAGCTGAGGGTCGCGGGTTCGAATCCCGTTTCCCGCTCCA